>JAKBAT010000128.1 GCA_021808815.1 Pseudomonadota bacterium | reverse complement strand
CGCCGTTCACCCGTTTCCTCGCCACCCTGGTGACCTACCACACCGGCATTCCGGGCGGCATTTTTGCACCGGCGCTGGCGGTGGGGGCGGCCTTGGGATTCGATGCCAGCAGCCTGTTCAGCCTCGGCACCGTCCCCGTGATCACCCTGTGCATGACGGGGTTTTTGGCGGCCGTGACCCAGGCCCCCATCACGTCGGCCATCATCGTGATGGAAATGGTGGACAGCCACAGCATGGTGCTGAGCCTCATGGCCGTGGCCCTGGTGTCCCGGGCCGTCAGTTCGCGCCTGGGCGGGGAGCTCTACCAGCGCCTGGCCGAGCGTTTCCTGGAACCCCCGCCGCCCTCCGAAACCCCAAAAAACCCATAAATATGTGACAGCCGTCACATTTTGTGGCATGATCGCGCCTCGAGTCCAGGAAACGGGATCATGGCCAACCCCACACCTCGCAATGAAATCATCGCCGCCGTCCGCGTGCACCGCCGGGCTTTCCTGGCCGTGGCGGCCTTTTCCTTTGTCATCAACCTGCTCTACCTCACGCCCTCCCTGTACATGCTGCAAGTGTATGACCGGGTGGTGACGAGCCGCAGCGAACTGACCCTGCTGTTCCTGTCCCTGATCGCCGTGGGCATGTTCGTGGTCATGGGCGGGCTCGAGTTCGCCCGTTCCCAGGTGCTGATCCGGGTGGGCAATGCCATCGACGAGGTGCTGTCCCAGCGGGTGTTCACCGCCACGTTCGAAAACATCCTGCGCGCCGGCCAGGGCAATCCGGCCCAGGCCCTGTCCGACCTCAACAACGTGCGCCAGTTTGTCACCGGCAGCGGTCTCTTCGCCTTCTTCGACGCCCCCTGGATTCCCATCTACCTGGTGGTGATTTTCCTGCTGCATCCCATGCTGGGCTGGTTTGCCGTGGGCGGCACCCTGATCCTGGTGGTCCTCACCTACATCACCGAGAAGGTCTCCAAGGAACCCCTCGAATCCGCCAACCGCCATGCCATCCTGGCCAGCAATTTTGCCAACAGCAACCTGCGCAATGCCGAAGTGATCGAGGCCATGGGCATGTTGCGGCCCATGATCACACGCTGGTACGCCCACCAGGCCAACATGCTCGACCAGCAGACCATCGCCTCGCAACGTGCGGCCACGGTCGCCGCCCTGACCCGCCTGGTGCGCCTGGTGATCCAGTCCGGCGCCCTGGGACTCGGCGCCCTGCTGGTGATCCAGGGCAAGTCCACCGCCGGGGTGATGATTGCCGCCTCCATTCTTACCGGGCGTGCCCTGGCCCCGGTGGAACTGCTCATTGCCACCTGGAAAGGGTTTTCCTCGGCCCGCAGCGCCTATGGGCGCCTGGCGCGCCTGCTGGAGGTGCTGCCGCCGCGGGTGGCCGGCATGAGCCTGCCGGCGCCGCAGGGGTTGCTCACCATGGAAAACGTGTATGCGACCCCGCCCGGGGGCAAGGTGGCGGTGATCAAGGGCGTCAGCCTGGTGATCCAGCCTGGCGACATCGTGGGGGTCATCGGGCCGTCCGCTTCCGGCAAGTCTTCCCTCGCCCGGCTCATGGTGGGCATCTGGGCGGCCCAGGTGGGCAAGGTGCGGCTCGACAACGCCGACGTGTACCAGTGGAACAAGGATGAACTGGGGTCGCAGATCGGCTACATGCCCCAGGATGTGGAACTGTTCGATGGCACCGTGGCAGAAAACATCGCCCGCTTCGGCGTGATCCACAGCGACCGGGTGGTGGCCGCCGCGCAGCTTGCGGGCGTGCACGAGATGATCCTGCATTTTCCCCAGGGTTACGATACCCCCATCGGCGAAGGGGGCAGCGTGCTGTCCGGCGGGCAGCGCCAGCGCATCGGCATCGCCCGCGCCATTTACGGCCTGCCGGCCTTCATCGTGCTCGATGAACCCAATTCCAACCTCGACGACGTGGGCGAGGCGGCCCTGGTGGGCACCGTGCGAGCCCTCAAGCAGGCGGGCAAGACCGTGGTGGTCATCACCCACCGCATGAGCGTGCTCCAGGCGGTGGACAAGCTCCTGCTCATGCGCGACGGGTCGGTGCAGCTGTACGGCGAGCGCGATGCCGTGCTCCAGGCGCTGGCCCAGGCCCGCAACGTCTCCGCGCCGCCCCCCATTCCCCAGGAGTCCGCTGCCTCATGAGTCCCAGGAACGAACCGGTCATCATCGACGTGACCCCCGTGGTGCAGGGGAACGCCCCGGCCCCGGCCACGACCCTGCCCACCAATGCCCGGGCCAGCATCTGGCTGGGGTGGCTCGTGCTGCTCCTGGGGTTTGGCGGCTTCCTGTGGTGGGCCTTCAGTGCCCACCTGGATGAGGGGGTGCCCGTGCAGGGCACGGTGGTGGCGGATTCCAAGCTGCAGATCATCCAGCACCAGACCGGCGGCACCATCGCGGCCGTATTGGTGCGCGACGGCGATGCCGTGAAAAAGGGCCAGGTGCTGATGCGCCTGGTGAATATCCAGAACGAGGCGGCCATCGCCATCAACGCCCACCTCGCCGATACCCTCGAGGCCCAGATCAAGGCCCTGGCCCCCCTGGTGGAGGCCGGCTATTATCCGCGCAACCAGTACCTCGACCTGCAGCGCCAGTACGAGGATGCCCAGTCCAAGCTCGAGGTGGCGCGCGAGGAAAGGCAGCGCACGGACATCCGGGCGCCGGTGGCCGGCACTGTCATGGGCATCTCGGTCTATACCGTGGGCGGCGTGGTCCAGCCGGGTGTGCGCATCCTGGACATCGCCCCGGCCGGCGACCGGCTGGTGCTGGAAGCCCAGATTCCCACCCACCTCATCGACCGCATCCATGCGGGGCTTGCCGCCGACGTGCGCATGCCGGCCCTCAACCAGCGCACCACGCCCATCCTGGAAGGCACGGTGCAGTGGGTCTCGCCCGACCGTTTCCAGGACCCGCAGCGCCCTGAAATCGCCTATTACACCGCGCGCGTGGCGCTCGATCCGGGCACGGAGAAACGCCTCGAGGGCGAGAAGCTGCGGGCCGGCATGCCGGCGGAGATCATCATCAAGACGGGTTCGCGCACGTTCTGGAACTACCTCGTGAAACCCATCGAAGACCGGGCGGCCCTGTCGCTCAAGGAGCGCTGAGATGCGGCGCTCCCTGCTGGGCCTGGCGGCGATCCTGTGCCTCTCGGGGCCCCTCCACGCCATGCCGCTGGAAGCGGCCATTGCTGCCGCGGAAAAGAACGATCCCACGCTCGCTTCGGCCCAGGCCAATCGCGATGCCGCCTTCGAGAACATTGCCATCGCCCGCGCCAAGCTGCTGCCCCAGACCAGCTTCCAGGGCATGGCCCAGAAAATCCAGGAAGGGGTGCGCCAGGAAGGCGGTGCCCCCGCCGTGGGGCAAGCCTACCTGGTGAATGCCTACAACAACCAGTTCTCCCTGCGCCAGAGCCTGTACCATCCCCGCGACTGGGTGGGTTACGACATCGGCCAGCTGCAGTCGGAATACGGTAACCTGAAGCTGGCCTCCAGTCGCAGCGACCTCTGGTTGCGCACCACCAATGCCTGGGTCGACGTGCTGGCCGCAAGCGAGTTGTGCCGCGTGTACCGGGATGCGGTGCAACTGACCACCGATGCGGCCATCCAGGCCGAAAAGCGCTTCAAGGCCGGGGACGGCACGCGCGATGCCGCCACCGAGGCCCACGCCCAGCAGGTCCTGGCCCGTTCGCAGCTGCTGGAGGCCGAGATCACCCTGCGCAGCCGCGAACAGGCCTTCCGTCTGCTCACCGGCCTCGAGGCGGGCGACCTGCGCGACGGGCACCTGCCCGACTACCATGTGGTGCACCTGGCCGTGGACAACGAGGCCGCCCTGCGCAAGGCCGTGGCGGCGTCCAACCCCGAAATCCAGGCGGCGGAG
>JAKBAT010000020.1 GCA_021808815.1 Pseudomonadota bacterium | reverse complement strand
CGTGGTGTTGACGAGTGACAATCCTCGAAATGAGTCGCCCGAACATATCCTCGATCAGATTGCATCGGGGATGTCCAGGCCTTTCGTGCGCATTGTCGACCGACGCGAAGCGATCTTCCAGGCCATCAGCCAGGCGCAGCCGGGCGATGTGGTGCTGATTGCCGGCAAGGGACACGAAGCCAGTCAGGAGGCGGCGGGGCAGAAGTTGCCCTTCAGCGATCGCGAAGAGGCCACGCGGGCGCTTTCAGGAGTGTTTCCGTGAACCGCCCCACGGAGGCAGTCGGCATGATGCGCCTGGCCGATGCGGCACGGTTGTTGGGAGCTGCTGCCACAGATTGCCGCGAATGGTTCCAGTGCGTCACTACCGATAGCCGGCGCCTGCAAGCGGGAGACCTTTTCATCGCCCTGCGCGGTGAACGTTTTGATGGGCATGATTTCGTCAGTCAGGCCTTGCAGCAGGGCGCGGTGGGCGCGGTGGTGGAGGCATCCTGCCAGGGGATCGCATCTTCCCCACGCGTGATTCGGGTGGATTCCACACCTGAGGCCTTGTCGGCCCTTGCGGCAGCCTGGCGTCGCCAAATCAATCCGCAGGTGATTGCCGTGACCGGCAGCAACGGAAAAACCACCGTGAAAGACATGCTGGCCCTGGTCCTGCGCCGGGCTGCGGCAAACCAGGGGCAAGACCCGCAACTGGCGGTGCTGGCAACGGAAGGCAATCTTAACAATACCCTCGGGTTGCCCATGACATTGCTGCGTTTGCGTGCGGGGCATCGATGGGCAGTCGTGGAAATGGGCATGAATCATGAGGGCGAGATTGCCGCCATGACCCGGGTTGCACGGCCGGATGTGGCGTTGGTGAACAATGTGCAGCGCGCTCACTTGGGGCTTTTGGGAAGCCTGGAGGCCGTGGCGCGTGCCAAGGGCGAAATTTTTCAAGGGTTGCCCCGGCAGGGAATGGCGGTGTTGCCCGCTGCGGATGCCATGATTGCCGAATTGCGCCGTAGCGCAGCAGGCCATCGCGTCATTGATTTTGCACTGGAATCCCCCGCAGAGGTTACAGGGCACAGGCTGCCGGACATCCCCTCGGCTGGCGGCATTTCCAACGCCATGCAGATGAGGTTTCCGACCGGAGAGATTGTGGTGCGGCTCAATGTTCCCGGGCGCCATAACCTTCTCAATGCGCTGGCGGCTGGCGCCGCGGCATTGGCATTGGGAATTGACGCCACGTCCATTCAGCAGGGGCTGGAAAGTTTTCAAGGTGTTCCCCAACGCCTGCAGTCCAAGTTTTCCGCCCGTGGGGCGCTGATTCTGGATGACACCTATAACGCAAATCCCGACTCTGTGGCTGCCGCCATTGCGGTGCTGGCAGGCCGAACAGGACGGCGCGTACTGGTGTTGGGGGATTTGGGTGAACTGGGGGACAGCGCACCCGCACTCCATGCCGAAGTGGGAAGGCAGGCACGGGATGCTGGAATTGACGATTTTTTCACGGTGGGCGAATGGGCGCGTGAAGCTGCCCAGGCATTTGGGCCGCATGCGCATCATTTCGAGGACATCGAAACCCTGGTGGCGACTCTCAAGCCCCAGTTGAATGCGGACGCATCAGTACTGGTGAAAGGGTCCCGATTCATGGAAATGGAGCGGGTGGTGGAGGGACTGGTGCAATGAAGGGCAATCATGCAGGAGTGTCATCATGTTGTTGATGTTGGCCCACTGGCTTTCTCAAACCATCCACGGGTTTCGCGTTTTTGATTACATCACCTTGCGGGCTGTTCTGGCAGCTCTGTCATCCCTGACCATTTCCTTTGTGGTGGGCCCGGTCATGATCCGCAAGCTCACAGTCTACAAAATCGGCCAGGCGGTGCGCGATGACGGCCCGCAATCCCACTTGGCCAAAAGTGGCACGCCCACCATGGGAGGTGCGCTCATCCTGGTGGCGATAGCGGTGACGACCCTCCTGTGGGCAGATCTCAGCAATCGCTATGTGTGGCTGGTGTTGCTCACGATGCTGGGGTTTGGCGTGATCGGATGGGTGGATGACTATCGCAAGGTCGTTCATCGCAATCCCAAAGGGTTGTCGGCAAGGAAGAAGTTTTTCTGGCAATCATTAATTGCGCTGGCAGTGGCCCTGGCACTGCAGCAAATGGCCACAACGCCTGCCGAAACGGACCTCATCGTGCCATTTTTCAAGACCGTGGCCCTGCCGTTGGGGGGGGTCGGGTTTGTGATCCTGACGTACTTTGTCATTGTGGGTACCAGCAATGCCGTCAACCTGACCGATGGACTGGATGGGCTTGCCATCATGCCGACAGCGATGATTTCGGGGGCGCTTGCCGTTTTCGCCTATGTGGCCGGAAACAAGGTGTTTGCGATATATCTGGCATTTCCCAGTATTCCGGGAGCAGGTGAGCTGGTGGTTTTTTGCGCTGCCATGACCGGGGCTGGTCTGGGTTTCCTCTGGTTCAATGCCTATCCCGCAGAAGTCTTCATGGGGGATGTGGGAGCGTTGGCACTGGGGGCTGCTTTGGGGCTCGTGGCCGTCATCGTGCGCCAGGAAATCGTTCTGTTCGTGATGGGAGGGGTATTCGTTCTGGAGACCCTGTCGGTGGTGTTGCAAGTGGCTTCATTCAAGCTGACGGGCAACCGGATTTTTAGAATGGCCCCCGTGCACCATCATTTCGAGCTCAAAGGCTGGAAAGAAAACCAGGTGGTCGTGCGTTTCTGGATCATCACCATCATCCTGGTCCTCATGGGCCTGTCCACGCTCAAGTTGCGCTGACAACATGCAGAGCGACTTTATTTCATCCCAACTCGATTCCCGCCCGGTTCTCGTACTGGGTTTGGGGGATACGGGACTTGCCACCGTACGTTGGCTTTGTGCACAGGGAGCCCATGTGACCGTGGCGGATACCCGGGACCATCCTCCTCACGAGGCGCTTTTGCGCAAGGAGTTTCCGGAAGTCCGGTTGCATGCGGGCCCGTTTACCCCTGCCTGCTTTGAAGGGCAGGCACTGATCGTGGCCAGTCCCGGCGTGCCGCTCAGTGAGCCTCAGGTGGCCGCTGCATTGGCGCGAGGCCAGGAAGTCATCGGTGATGTGGAGTTGTTTGCCCGGACGGTGCAAGCGTGGGTACGTCCACCACAGGTTGTGGCGATCACCGGCGCCAATGGAAAGACCACCGTCACCACCATGGTGGGCAAAATGGCCCAGGCCGCGGGCTATGACACCGCCATCATCGGCAATATTGGCACTCCCGTGCTCTCTGCGCTGGACCAGAATCGTCGGGCTCAGGTGTATGTGCTCGAACTTTCCAGTTTCCAGCTGGAAACCACGCATCATCTCCACTTGCAGGCGGCAACAGTTCTGAATGTGACGGAAGACCATATGGATCGTTATCCGGACATGCAGGCCTATGCTGGCGCGAAAGCACGCATCTTCCATCACTGTGACCAACGCATATTGAATCGCGAGGACCCTTATTCCTCCAAGATGGCCGGACCGGGTGCGGTAACGTTTGGACTGGACGAACCACCTTCCGAAAGGGATTGGGGCCTGTCTTCCCCCGGCGTTGCGGGGGCCCCGTGGATTTGCCGTGGCAATACCCCCGTCATGGCCTTGTCGGAGCTGCCTTTGGCTGGGCGGCACAATGCCGCCAATGCCATGGCAGCCCTTGCCCTCTGTGATGCCCTGGAAATTCCCCATGCAATTTCAGCGGAGGTGCTGCGTACTTTCCGCGGGTTGCCGCATCGGGTCGAGCCTGTCGCAGAAGTGAATGGCGTGATTTATCTGGATGATTCGAAAGGCACCAATGTGGGGGCGACGGTGGCTGCCCTGGCAGGGATGTCCCATCCCGTGATCCTGATTGCCGGTGGCGATGGCAAAGGACAGGATTTTTCGCCATTGCGCGTGCCGGTGGCAGAACATGCCCGTGCCCTTGTGCTGATTGGGAGGGATGGCCCCCGTATCGAGGCTGCCGTAGGTGAGGTCGGCATTCCCATCATCCGGGCACCGGATATGACCCAAGCCGTCCAGGAGGCAGCCCGGCTGGCCCAACCCGGAGATATCGTCCTGATGTCGCCGGCTTGTGCCAGCTTCGATATGTTCGACAATTATGTGCACCGTGCGGAAGTGTATGTGGCAGCAGTCAAGGCGCTTGCTGCCGTACCGGGAGGGCAGGCATGAAACCATTCGCCACGCCCCGTCTGCTGCGCTCCGAATATGATCTGACACTGTTATGGACCATCCTGGCATTGCTGGCCATTGGCGTTGTGATGGTGTATTCGGCATCCATCGCTTCTGCCGAGGCCGATCGCCACACCGGGTACCGGTCCTCCTACTTCTTTGTGCGGCAGGTGGTGTACGTGGGCGCGGCACTGGTGGCAGGGTTTGCTGCATTCCAGGTCCGCATCGACACCTGGCAGAAATATGCCCCCCTGTTGTTTGGAATGGGGTTGGCAGGATTGCTTCTGGTGTTGGTTCCCGGACTGGGCAAAGAGGTCAATGGGAGCCGGCGCTGGTTGTCGCTGGTCCTCATCAACCTGCAACCTTCCGAGTTCATGAAGTTTTTTGTGGTGTTGTATGCCGCAGACTACACAGTGCGCAAGGCAGCATTCATGCACAGCTTCAAGAAAGGTTTCTTCCCCATGTTCATCGTGATGTTTCTGGTGGGGTTCCTGTTGCTGCGTGAGCCCGACTTTGGCGCACTTGCCGTCATGACAGCCATCGCAGCGGCGATCCTGTTTCTGGGAGGATTGAACTGGCGTCTGTTCGTGGTGTTGATGGCCGTGCTGTCGGTGGGATTTGTGTTGCTGGTGGTGTTGTCCCCCTATCGGTTCAATCGCCTGATCTGGTTCTGGAACCCCTGGGCGGATCCATTCGGGAAGGGATACCAGTTGACGCATGCCCTTATCGCCTTCGGGAGGGGGGGCTGGTGGGGCGTGGGGTTGGGGGCGAGTGTGGAGAAGCAGCTTTATCTGCCCGAGGCCCACACGGACTTCCTCATGGCGGTGATTGCCGAAGAGCTTGGATTCATCGGGGTGCTGGGCACGATCGCCCTGTTCGTGTTTCTGGTTTGGAAGGCATTTTCCATCGGCAATCGGGCTGCCTCCATGGAACGGTATTTTGCGTCATTGGCCGCACAAGGCATTGGGGTCTGGCTTGCGGTCCAGACAGTGGTCAACATGGGCGTGAACATGGGCATGTTGCCCACCAAGGGCCTGACACTGCCTTTGTTGAGCTATGGCGGCAGCGGCATCATGGCCAATGTGCTGGCGTTGTCCGTGCTGCTGCGCATTGATTATGAATCGCGCCAGATGATGCGGGGTCGCGTGCCATGAGTCGCACCGCACTGATCATGGCAGGAGGTACCGGCGGGCATATTTTCCCTGCCCTCGCGCTGGCGCAACAGTTGCGATCCGAAGGATGGTCCGTGGTCTGGCTGGGAACCCGGGCTGGCATGGAAGCGCGTCTGGTCCCGGCCCAGGGTTTCGAACTGGAGGCCATTTCCATGGCCGGGCTGCGCGGAAAGGGGCTGAAGCGCATTTTGTATGCGCCCTGGATGGTGCTGATCGCTTGCGTGCAGAGCCTGGGGGTCCTGTTGCGGCGTCGACCCGATGTGGTGGTGGGGTTCGGCGGTTTTGTGGCGTTGCCCGGCGGTTTGATGGCTGCTCTCTTGCTGCGCCCCCTGATATTGCACGAACAGAATGCAGTGGCCGGGCTGACCAATCGGGTTCTGGCCCGGTTTTCCCGCCGGGTTTTCGAAGGGTTTCCCGGATCTTTCAGGCCTGGGTCAGGCGGCACTCCCGTTCAGTGGCTCGGGGAACCCCGCACGGTGATTTGTAGTGGGAACCCGGTGCGGCCGGAAATCCTTGGTCTGCCACCTCCTGCAGAACGCTTTGCTGGACGAAACGGGGCGTTGCAACTGCTGGTGCTGGGAGGGAGCCAGGGCGCGGCAGCACTCAATACGCTCGTGCCGAGTGCCCTGGCCCTGATTCCACGGGAAGAAAGGCCGCATGTGGTCCATCAGAGTGGTGTCAACATGATGGAGGCATTGCAGAAAGCGTATCGCGACCAGGGTGTGCAGGGAGACCTCACGCCCTTCATCGACGACATGGCCAGTGCCTATGCCCGCTGTGATCTGGTGATTTGCCGTGCAGGGGCACTGACGATTGCTGAATTGGCAGGCGCAGGCGTCGGCAGTGTCCTGGTGCCGTTTCCGGCTGCTGTGGATGATCATCAGACGGTCAATGCGCTGTTCATGGAAGAGAGGGGTGCTGCCTGCCTGATGCCCCAGTCACAGCTTGATCCCATGCGGCTGGCGCGCTGGTTGCACCAGGCATCCCGAGCGGGTTTGCTGGCCATGGCCGAGGCGGCCCGGTCGCTGGCAAGGCCCGATGCGACGGAAACGCTTGCGGCGGCCTGCAGGGAGTTTGCGGCATGAAACATAAAGTGCGGCATGTACATTTTGTGGGGATCGGTGGCTCGGGAATGAGCGGCATTGCTGAAGTGTTGTTGAATCTTGGCTATGAAGTGAGCGGTTCCGATCTGGGCAGCAATGCCGCAACAAAACGCCTGTCCGGTCTCGGGGCCGTGATCTGGAAAGGCCATGATGCCCGGTACGTGGAAGGTGCTGATGCCGTTGTGGTTTCCACGGCTGTGTCCGGCGACAACCCGGAAGTGCTTGCCGCACATTCGAAGCATATTCCGCTGGTACCGCGTGCCACCATGCTGGCCGAGCTCATGCGACTCAAGAAGGGCATTGCTGTGGCGGGCACCCATGGAAAAACCACCACCACCAGCCTGATTGCAAGCGTGCTGGCCGAAGCAGGACTTGATCCCACCTTCGTGATCGGGGGACGCCTGAATAGCGTCGGGGCCCACGCAGCATTGGGAAGCGGTGAATTCATCGTGGCCGAGGCCGACGAATCGGATGCTTCCTTCCTGGTATTGCAGCCCGTCATGGCGGTGGTGACCAACATTGATGCTGACCACATGGAAACCTACGGTCACGATTTCGAGCGGCTCAAGTCGGCGTTCGTTGAATTTCTCGAACACTTGCCGTTTTACGGTGTTGCCATTCTGTGCGTGGAAGACCCTGTGGTGCGGGATCTTCTGCCCCGTGTCAGAAAATCCATTGTGACCTACGGGTTTTCGCCCGATGCCATGGTGCGTGCCGTGGACGTAGTGGCAGAGGCAGGCAGAATGCGTTTCGCGGTGGAATTGCATGCCGACAGGATCCAACCCATGACACGTCGGCTGGAAGTCACCCTCAATCTGCCCGGTCGGCACAACGTGCTCAATGCCCTGGCGGCCATCAGTGTGGCGATTGAAGTAGGTGCTCCCTATCCCGCCATCATCAAAGCACTGGAAAAGTTCAATGGGGTCGCTCGCCGTTTCCAGAGGTATGGCGAACTGTCTTTGCCATCTGGCGGGCAGTTTACGCTTGTGGATGATTATGGCCATCACCCTGTGGAAATGGCGGCTACCTTGAGTGCTGCGCGGGGCGCTTTTCCGGGGCGGCGCCTGGTGCTTGTTTTTCAGCCGCATCGGTATACCCGTACGCGTGATTGCTTTGAGGGGTTCATCGAGGTGCTGTCTTCGGTGGACCAACTGATACTGACCCCGGTCTATTCCGCCGGAGAGCCACACGTTCCAGGGGCTGATAGCCCGGCATTGCTGGCGGCCCTGCGCGGCACGGGGATCACGCCGCCGCTATATGTGGAAGAGGCAGCGCAATTGCCGCAGCGCGTTCTGGACAACCTGCTTCCACAGGATGTGCTGATCACCATGGGCGCTGGCAGTATCGGGCAACTCCCTTCACAACTGCTGGCGTTGGCAGGAGGTGGGGCATGAGCGCTTCCGTGTTGCGGCCACGCGGGGAGTTGCGGCGCAACGAGCCGATGAGCCGCCATGTCAGCTGGCGGGCTGGCGGGGTGGCTGCCCACTGTTACCTGCCGAAAGATCGTGCAGACCTGTTGGTATTCCTGGCATCGCGGCCTGACAGGGAAAGGCTTCACGTGGTCGGCCTGGGCAGCAATCTACTGGTGCGCGATGGCGGGTTGAATGCAACCGTGGTGCTGACGCACGGCGCATTGCGTGCAGTGGGTACCGTTGCTGGCAAGGATGCCCATGGCCAGCTGCTGGAGGTGGAAGCTGGTGTGGCCGCTCCGAAGGTGGCGCGCACGGCAGCCCGGTTGGGGCTGGGCGGAGCGGAATTCCTGGCGGGGATTCCGGGCACTGTGGGCGGCGCCCTGGCCATGAATGCCGGCTGCTATGGGGCAGAAATATGGGACTACGTGGTGTCCGTCACGACGCTGGATCGTGCCGGTCAGCTGCGTGTACGCACGCCTGCGGATTACGACATTGGTTACCGGCACGTGATGCTGAAACGGTCTCAGGTGCAGGTATCCAGAAATGGCAGGGGTCCGATGCCACTGGAACCGGAGGCTGAATGGTTTCTGGCGGCACGGCTGGCTTTTCCTGCAGGCTCGTCAGACCAGGCGCTGCAGCGCATCCGGGAGCTGTTATCGCGACGGGTTGCCACCCAACCCTTGGGGCAACCCAATGCCGGCTCTGTGTTTCGCAATCCGGCGGGGGACCACGCGGCCCGCTTGATCGAGGCCTGTGGATTGAAAGGAATGCGCGAGGGTGGTGCCGAAGTCTCGTACAAGCATGCCAATTTCATCGTCAATCGGGGAGAGGCGACAGCCCTGGACATCGAGACCCTGATTCAGAAAGTGCAGGCGCACGTGTTGCAGAAATGCGGCGTTCTATTGGCAACAGAAGTGAAGATCGTGGGCGATACAGCGTGAATTGAAGGAGTGCAGAAAATGGCCGTATTGACATTACCGGGCTGGGTACAGTGGGGGCGACGGCGCTCCGGGGCAGGAAAAGGGCAGGAAGCTCCTCTCCGGGTAGGGCGTCGGCGAGGGGCTTCCATGGGAACGCGAAGGACTGCATCGATCACGTCCGTACTGTCGCTGCCCTCCTGGCGCCGTACCCTGGCCCTTTCGCTGAAAGCGGCGGCAGTGGGCATCCTGTTGCTGGCAGGGTTGGCACTGGCCGGGTGGATTGCGCAGCGGCCCATGTTTCAGATCAGGCGTGCCGTGGTATCAGGCGATTTGCAGCAGGTGGACCGTGAACTGGTGGTCAAGCGCGCACGGACAATCCGCGGCAATTTTTTCACCATGGACCTGAAGGCGGCCGCAGCTGAACTGCGTACCATTCCCTGGGTACATTCCGTAAGCTTGCGGCGACTTTGGCCTGACGGGCTTGAAGTCCAAGTGGAAGAGCAGCACGCACTGGCACACTGGGGTGATGACGCCCTCATCAATGACGAGGGGGAAATATTCCCTGCGGAATCTGCCGGCGCCTTGCCGCGTTTGGACGGCCCACCGGCCAGCGGCCCGGAAATGGTACGGGCGTTGACACAGTTCAATCAGGAGCTGACGGCATTGAAGCTGCAGGTGCAGGCCGTGGACCTGTCGGAGCGGGGCGCCTGGACGATTCGCCTGGATAACGGGTTGACGTTGGCGCTGGGGAGGGAGCAAACCCACGAACGCCTGATGCGTTTTGTTGACGTGTATCCATTGGTGTTCCAGACACTGTCCCCGGAAGGGGCTACGGTCGATTTGCGTTATCCAGACGGGTTTGCGTTGCGTATGGCGGAGGCGCGGGGGTAGCCCACTATGGTCAAAAATCGCGAAAACCGCAGCCTGATCGTCGCCCTTGATATTGGCACGTCGAAAATCGTGGTCATCGTGGCAGAAGAAACGCCGGATGGAAACGGGTTTGAAGTGATTGGGCTAGGGCAACATCCTTCACGGGGGCTGCGTCGGGGGGTGGTAGTCAACATCGAGTCCACCGTCAGTTCCATCCAGCGCGCACTGGAGGAGGCGGAGCTGATGGCAAACGTCAAGATTCGCGAAGTCATCACGGGTATTGCCGGCAGCCACGTCAAAAGTTTCAATTCCCATGGCATGGTGGCCATCAAGGACAAGGAGGTGGCCGCCTCCGATGTGGAAAGGGTGCTGGAAACGGCCCGCGCGGTAAGTATTCCCACTGATCAGCAGATACTGCACATCCTGACCCAGGAGTTCATTATCGACGGCCAGGAGGATGTGCGCGAACCTGTCGGCATGAGCGGCGTCAGGCTCGAAGTGAAAGTGCATATCGTGACGGGCGCGGTTTCAGCAGCCCAGAACATCATGAAATGCGTGCGTCGGTGTGGCCTGGAAGTGCGCGACCTGATCCTGCAACCGCTGGCTTCGGCAACTGCCGTATTGACCGATGATGAAAAAGACCTGGGAGTTTGCCTGGTGGATATCGGCGGAGGTACCACTGACATGGCGGTATTTGTTCAGGGGGCGATCCGCCATACCGCCGTCATTCCCATTGCCGGAGACCAGATCACCAATGACATTGCCATGGCCTTGCGCACCCCTACGGCAGCCGCCGAGGAAATCAAGATGACCCATGGTTGTGCATTGCGGCAATTGGCTGATGCCAACCAGATGGTGGATGTGCCGGGGGTGGGGGACCGGGGTCCGCGCCAGTTATCGCGCCATACCCTGTCTGAAGTGATCGAACCCCGGGTGGAGGAACTGTTTTCGCTGGTTCAGGCAGAGCTTCGCCGGAGTGGATTTGAAGAATTGCTGTCCTCGGGGATCGTATTGACCGGGGGCACGAGTGCCATGGTCGGCATGCTGGAGCTGGGGGAGGAAATCTTTCATATGCCAGTGCGGTTGGGTTTGCCCGGATATCGCGGCAGTTTGTCAGAGGTGGTCCGTAATCCCAGGTTTGCCACCGGAATGGGGTTGTTGATTTCAGGTTTTGAACAGCATCAAAAAGCGCAGGAAAAGCGCGCCAGCATCGGGTCATTTGCGCAGTTGGTGGATCGTATGAAAAATTGGTTCAAGAGTGCATTTTAATTAGGTACTATTCGTCCTGTCGGGAAGGAGAAATACAACATGCCAAATTTTGAAATTCAGGAAAGCGAAGCCCTCGATGCAGTCATCAAAGTGGTGGGGGTGGGGGGGTGTGGCGGCAATGCCGTGGAACACATGGTGACGCGTGGTGTGTCGGGTGTCGAGTTCATTGCCATGAATACCGACAGCCAGGCCCTCAAGCGTAGCAAGGCCAAGCACCTGTTGCAGCTCGGAGCAACCCTGACCAAGGGGCTGGGCGCGGGCGCCAATCCCGAAGTCGGCCGCCAGGCTGCATTGGCGGATCGCGAACGCATTGCCGAGATGATCTCCGGCTCGGATATGTTGTTCATTACGGCAGGGATGGGCGGGGGGACGGGTACCGGTGCTGCCCCTGTGGTGGCCCAGCTTGCACGGGAACAGGGCATCCTGACGGTGGCAGTGGTCACAAAACCTTTCGGCTTCGAAGGGCGTCGCATGAAAACCGCCCAGGAGGGCATCGAGCAACTGTCCGAATATGTGGACTCGCTCATCATCATTCCCAACGAAAAACTGCTCAGCGTGCTGGGGGACGACGTGGGGATGCTGGAAGCCTATCAGGCAGCCAATGATGTGTTGCAAGGGGCTGTGGCGGGGATTGCAGAAGTCATCAATTGCCCCGGCCTTGTGAACGTGGATTTTGCTGATGTGCGCACCGTCATGTCGGAAATGGGCGTGGCAATGATGGGTTCTGCGGCGGCAACCGGCATTGACCGGGCTAACGTGGCTGCGCAGCAGGCCATCGCCAGCCCGCTGCTCGAAGATGTGAACCTCAACGGTGCCCGGGGGGTCCTGGTCAATATCACGGCAAGCCAGAACATGCGGCTCAGAGAAGTTCACGATGTCATGAACACCATTCGTTCCTTCACTGCGGAAGATGCCACGGTCATTTTTGGCAGCGTGGTGGACGAGAACATGGGCGATTCCCTGCGGGTGACCATTGTGGCGACCGGATTGGGAGGCAACGTGGTGCGGCGGACGCAATCGCCCCCCCTGAAGGTGGTGCGTACTGGTACTGACAACATGCCCCTGGAAGTGGATTATGAATCGCTTGAACAGCCTGCCGTGATTCGTCGGGGGCGTAATACCATGGTGGAGGCGATGCGGGACAACGGCATGGATATTCTTGATATTCCAGCGTTTTTAAGAAAACAGGCCGACTGAAGGCGTACAGGATGCGCCGATTTCACTTATAATGGCAGGATGTTGAAACAACGTACATTGAAGACCTCTGTCCAGACGACAGGCGTTGGGTTGCATACCGGCGCCAAAGTCGTACTGAACATTCGCCCTGCTCCGGTGAATACCGGGATTCTCTTTGTGCGTACCGATCTGCCCGGGGCTCCCGTGATCCCCGCGCTGGCCGCAAACGTGACAGATACGCGTTTGTCGACCTTGATTGAATCGAATGGTGCCCGGGTCAGCACCATTGAGCACCTGATGTCGGCTTTTTGCGGTTTGGGTGTGGACAATGCGTTGGTGGATGTATCCGGCCCCGAGGTCCCCATCCTGGACGGCAGTTCCGGGCCTTTCGTATTCCTGATGCAGTCTGTGGGGTTGGTGGAACAAGCCGCTCCCAAGCGCTACATCCAGATTCTCAAGCCACTGGAAGTGTCTCAAGGCGACAAGCTGGCCCGCTTTGAGCCCTACCATGGGTTTCGCATTACCTATGAGGGGCAGTTCAATCATCCTGCTATCGAGAAAGTCGGTTCAGCCGTGACGGTCGATTTTGCAGATACTTCCTATGTGCGTGAAGTGGCCCGAGCCCGTACTTTCGGGTTTACGCAGGATGTGGAAACGTTGCGATCGCAAGGACTGGCCTTGGGTGGCAGCCTTGAAAATGCCATCGTCATGGATGAATTCCGTGTTCTCAACGCGGACGGCCTGCGTTATGCAGACGAGTTCCTGCGCCATAAGATACTGGATGCCGTCGGTGATCTTTATCTTCTGGGGCATCCCCTGATCGGCTCCTTTCTTGGGCACAAATCAGGCCATGCGCTCAACAATGTGGCGGTCAGAACACTGCTTGCCGAACCCGAAACGTGGGCCTGGGTCAGCTTTTCGCCAGGGGATCCACTCCCGTCCTCCTTCATTGAACCGCTGCTCCAAAACCAGCCTGCCTTCTGAAAGCAAGGCGCAGTGTCAGCGCTTGTGATGTTGCAGCAGGTGCAGTATGGCGTTTTTCAAGGAAGAGTCTGGCAGGCGGGCAGCCAGGCGTTCGAAGTGGTCAAGCGATTCGGGTGTCAGCGGCGAAGCCTGTCGGGGTGTGGGCCCCGTCCTGAGCAGCGCGGGCATCACCCGGAAATGCAGGGCCTCGATACCGGGTTGTGCGCTTGCCAGTGCCTGGAGCAGCGAGGGGCCCAGTTGTCTCAGCCGGGCGCTGACGGCCTGGCTGGTGACATGAATCACCAGGGAGGAGCCATCTTTCCCCGCCACGAGGGCGTGGGGGTGCAAAGCGGCAGGAAGCGCTTCCTGCCAGGCGCGCTGCAAGGGGGCCAGGGTGTCACTGTAAGCCTTGAGCTTTCCAAAGGCAGGGTCCCTGTCAAGGATTTCTTCCAGTCCACGTGCCTTCATGGGCCCATTCTACAGGAGGAGCACGAGGCAGTCTGGCACTCTGGTAAAATCAATACTTTTTCTGCTGGTTCAACTCGCCATGATCACCCAAGTTCTCAAGAAGCTGTTTGGCAGCCGCAATGAACGACTGCTGAAGCAGTACCGCAAAGTCGTCACCCATATCAACAGCCTTGAGCCCTCCCTCAACGCACTGGATGATGCTGCGCTGCAGGACAAGACGAATGAGTTCAGGCAGCGCCTGGAGCGCGGCGAACCCATCGATGCAGTGTTGCCGGAAGCCTTTGCAGTCATGCGGGAAGCCAGTCGTCGCGTGCTGGGCATGCGCCATTTCGATGTTCAACTTATCGGCGGCATGGTATTGCATCATGGCAAGATTTCTGAAATGCGTACTGGCGAGGGGAAGACGCTGGTGGCGACCCTCCCGGCATACCTGAATGCGCTCGCCGGGAAGGGGGTGCACGTGGTGACGGTCAACGATTACCTGGCGCGTCGGGATGCGGAGTGGATGGGTCAGGTGCATCGTTTCCTGGGGTTGACGGTAGGCGTCAACCTGTCGCAAATGGAACGGAGCGACAAGGTGGCTGCCTATGCCGCGGACATCACCTACGGTACCAATAACGAGTTCGGTTTCGATTACCTGCGCGACAACATGGTGACGCGGGTGGAAGACCGCGTGCAGCGTGGGCTCAATTACGCCATCGTGGACGAGGTGGATTCCATACTGATAGATGAGGCCCGTACCCCCCTCATCATTTCCGGGCAGGCTGAAGACAGTACGGCGCTCTACCGCCAGATCAATGCCCTGATTCCCCGTTTGCAGCCCCAGGCTTCGGAAGAAGGCGAAGGGGACTACCATGTGGACCTCAAAGCCCATCAGGTCATGTTGTCAGAAGCCGGGCACGAGCATGCGGAGGAACTGCTTGCGGAAGCCGGGCTCATCTCTTCCGGATCCAGTTTGTACGATCCTGCCAATATCCTGCTCATGCATCATGTTTATGCAGGGTTGCGCGCGCATGCCCTTTACCATCGCGATCAGCATTATGTGGTGCAGAACGACGAGATCGTCATCGTGGACGAGTTTACCGGGCGCATGATGCCCGGCAGGCGATGGTCAGAAGGTATTCACCAGGCGGTAGAGGCCAAAGAGGGTGTGCACATCCAGAACGAGTCACAGACGCTGGCTTCCATTACTTTCCAGAATTATTTCCGCCTGTATGCCAAGCTTTCCGGCATGACGGGAACAGCAGATACCGAAGCCTTCGAGTTCCAGCATATTTACGGTCTGGAGACGGTCATCGTTCCTACCCATCGTCCCATGGTACGCCAGGACCGGATGGACCAGGTCTTCCGCAGCGCCCGGGAAAAATTCAATGCAGTCCTGCTGGACGTGCGTGACTGCCACCAGCGGGGACAGCCTGTGCTGGTGGGGACGACATCGATCGAGTCATCGGAGCTGGTCTCTTCCCTGCTGCAGCACGAAAAGTTACCCCATCAGGTGCTCAACGCCAAACAGCATGCGCGGGAAGCGGAGATCGTGACGCAGGCGGGCCGTCCCGGGGTCATCACCATTGCCACCAACATGGCGGGCCGTGGCACTGATATTGTGCTGGGGGGAAATCCCGAGCCAGAAATCCGTGCCCTACGGGAGGATGCGTCACTCTCCGAGCAGGACAAGGTGGGACGCATTCAGGAAATTCGGTCGCAGTGGCAGAAAATGCACGATCAGGTTCTGGAGGCGGGTGGGCTCCACATCATTGGTTCCGAAAGGCACGAGTCGCGTCGCATCGACAATCAGTTGCGGGGGCGCTCGGGACGACAGGGCGATCCCGGCTCAAGCCGGTTCTATTTGTCTCTGGAAGACCCGCTACTCCGGATTTTTGCTTCGGATCGGGTGGCTGCCATCATGGATCGCCTCAAAATGCCGGAAGGAGAGGCCATTGAGCACCCATGGGTGACACGGGCCATCGAGAACGCGCAGCGCAAGGTGGAAGCCCGCAATTTCGATATCCGCAAGCAATTGCTGGAGTACGACGATGTGGCCAACGACCAGCGCAAGGTGATTTATCAGCAGCGCAACGAATTGCTGGAGGCGCAGGATATTTCGGAGACCATCGCAGCCATGCGCAACGATGTGCTGGAAGCCGAGTTTCGTAGTGCCATTCCGCAGGATACGGATGAGGAGCAATGGGATCTGGAGGGCCTGACCCTGGTCCTGAATCGGGAATACCGCCTGGACTGTCCCTTGCGCCAATGGCTTGCCGAAGCGCCGACGTTGAATGAAGAAGGACTGTTGGAGCGCATCCGGGAACAGGCAGGCGCGTATTACCAGGGCAAGTTCGCGCTCGTGGAGCCAAAAATGCTGCAATCCTACGAACGTGCCGTGATGCTGCAGTCCATTGATGGTCACTGGCGCGAACATCTGGCGGCACTGGACCACTTGAGACAGGGCATCCACTTGAGAGGGTATGCCCAGAAAAATCCGAAACAGGAATATAAACGGGAGGCCTTTGAACTGTTTGGTGCCATGCTGGATACGATTCGACGGGAGGTGACCCGTATTTTGTGCATGGTGGAAGTCCAGGCCACTGAAGCAGTGGAACATGCGGCTGAAGAAACCGTACCGGCTGTGTCGAATGTACGATATTCTCACGCGGATTACGAAGAGGCTTTGACCGGGAACGAGGAAACAGGGCCTTCGGCGAACCTCCAGCCGCAGCGGCGGGAGGTTCCCAAGGTGGGACGCAATGATCCCTGCCCCTGTGGCTCGGGGAAAAAATTCAAGCATTGTCACGGACGCCTTACTTGAGGAATTGATCATGCCGGTTCGCCTACATGCTGCCGACCCTGCCAGTCTCCATCCTGTGCCAGGCGTTCTGCTGGGTCCGGTGTCGGCTGGAATTCGCAAGGCAGGGCGCCGTGACCTGCTGCTCATGACGTTGTCACCGGAAAGCCGGGTGGGTGCCGTGTTTACCCGTAACCGTTTTTGTGCCGCCCCCGTGCAGGTATGCCGGGAGCATCTTGGACAGATGGCGCCGCGCGCATTCATCATCAATACGGGGTGTGCCAATGCAGGAACCGGCGTGGCAGGACTGTCGGATGCGCGCATGACCTGTGAAGCGGTCGGAAAGGCATTGGGAGTTCCTTCAGAGGCTGTCTTGCCCTTTTCCACGGGCGTGATTCTCGAGCCGTTGCCCATGGAGCGGTTGCTGGCCGGAATAGCGCCTGCACAGCAGGCCCTTCAGCCTGATGTGTGGAGCGTGGCCTCCGAAACGATCATGACGACCGATACGGTTCCAAAGGCGTCGTCACGCAAGATCCTGGTGGATGGATATCCGGTGGTCGTGACGGGAATCTCCAAGGGTGCGGGCATGATTCGACCCAACATGGCCACCATGCTGGGTTTCATTGCAACCGATGCCGTGATTCGGGCTGATCTATTACAGTTGTTGACCGAAGAAGTGGCCAACCTTTCCTTCAACCGCATCACGGTGGACGGGGATACGTCCACCAACGATGCCTTCGTCGTGACGGCCACCGGGAAAGCCGGGCATGCGGAAATCGAGCATGCCGATACGCCGGCATATCGTGAGCTTCGGGACGGTATTGCGGAAGTGGCCGTGGCACTGGCACAAGCAATCGTTCGTGATGGCGAAGGCGCGACAAAATTCATTACGGTGCAGGTGGAAGAGGGGCGCAATGAAAGCGAATGCCTCCAGGTGGCGTATGCCATCAGCCACTCTCCCCTGGTCAAAACAGCGTTCTTTGCTTCCGATCCCAATCTGGGGCGAATTCTGGCAGCGATCGGTTATGCTGGCATTGCCGACCTCGATGTGACCGGTTTGCGACTGTACCTGGATGATGTTCTGGTATCGGAACAGGGAGGACGCGCCGGATCATATCGGGAATCGGAGGGGCAACGGGTCATGCAACAGGAAGAAATCACCATACGTGTTGTGTTGGGCCGGGGGAATGCGCGGGCGACCGTGTGGACCTGTGATTTCTCCTATGACTATGTGCGTATCAACGCAGACTATCGTAGCTGACAGACACCATGGATGATCCACTGTTGCAACAATGGATCGCGCGTGCAGACGCGCTGTTGTCGCGCCTTGAAGCGTGGATGCCCGTCGTGCCTCCAGCGCCGGACTGGAGTGCGGCCGTCGCTTGGCGCTGGTGCCGGCGAGGCAATGCCGGGTGGCTGCAAGCCGTGACAAGACCCCATGCGGTCCAGTTGGCGGATTTGCGGGACATCGATGAGCAAAAACGGCGCGTGACTGAAAATACCCGTCAGTTCGTGCAAGGGCATCCCGCCAATAACGTGCTGCTGACCGGAGCCCGGGGTACCGGCAAGTCCTCGCTGATCAAGGCCCAGCTGACGGAATTTTCAGGCCAGGGCCTGCGCATGATCGAAATGGAGAAAGCGCATCTGGTGGATTTGCCCGCGGTCATGGAGCAGATTGCAGGTCGCCCCGAGCGTTTCATCCTGTTTTGTGACGATCTTTCCTTTGAAGACGGGGAAAGCGATTACAAGGCGCTCAAAACAGTGCTGGATGGCTCACTGATGGCCCCTTCAGAACAGGTCCTGGTATACGCAACCAGTAATCGCCGGCATCTGATGCCCGAATATTTTTCTGAAAACCGTGAGACCCGACATGCGGATGGGGAAGTCCATCCCGGGGAATCGGTGGAAGAGAAAATTGCCCTCTCGGACCGTTTTGGACTTTGGGTGACATTTTATCCATTTGACCAGGACGCTTATCTTGCCATTGCCGCCCATTGGGTAGAGAGTCTGGGAGGCAAAGTATCCGATGCGGAATCCTTTCGCCTTGAGGCACTGCAGTGGGCCCTGCTGCGTGGTTCCCGCAGTGGGCGCTCGGCCTGGCATTTTGCCCGTGACTGGGTGGGTCGCCACCATCTGCCATTCGCCTCATGAATCGTACGGAAGTGGTTGTGGCTGTCCTGGTGGATCGTCAAGGGCGTTATTTGTTGACCCGCCGCCCTGAAGGCAAGGTCTATGCCGGTTATTGGGAGTTTCCCGGAGGAAAGGTGGAAGCAGGCGAGTCCCTGCAGGACGCGCTTCGCAGGGAAATCCAGGAAGAACTGGGCATCACTGTCCTGCGGGCATTTCCCTGGATTGTCCGTCATTTCGATTATGCGCATGCCAATGTGCGGTTGCATCTGTTCCGCGTGACGCAGTGGGAAGGGCAGCCCATGCCATTGGAACAGCAGGTACTGGCGTGGCAAGGGCAGGGGTGTGAGGCGGTGGCGCCCATGCTGCCTGCCAATGCGCCCATTCTTCAGGCGCTTGCGCTGCCCGTGGTCTACGGCGTCACCCATGGTACCGACATGGGGGAGCCTGCCATGCTGGAAGCGCTGGAGCGCGCATTTTTCCGTGGACTGCGTCTTGTTCAATTGCGGGAAAAGAACCTGCCTCCCGACCTCTTGCAGCGCTTGGCTGAGAAAGTACTCCGGATCGCCAGCCCTTGGCGGGCCAGGGTGCTGATCAATGGGGATGCGGTGCTGGCAAAGCAGGTGGGCGCTGATGGGGTTCACCTGACGGGCAAGCAATTGGCAGTACTCGATGAGCGGCCAGATTTTCCCCTGGTGGCGGCATCTTGTCATAACGAAGAAGATTTGCGGCGAGCGGAGCGACTGCGCCTGGATTTTGCGGTATTGGGGCCGGTGGCTCCAACGCGGTCACACCCTGACCAACCTTCGCTGGGATTTGGATATCTGGCAAGAGCGCTGGAAAACTGCGAGATCCCGGTGCTGGGGATTGGCGGCATGACGCTGGGAGATCTGGAATCTGCGTGGCAGGCGGGAGCCCATGGCATTGCCTCCATGCGATCGATCTGGCAGTCCGATGCACCGATCCCCGACGCTTTCCGCGCTTAGTCGAGGGGTTGGGGCCAACGATAAAAGTAGGGGTCGCCCGGGCTTGGCCGGGTGCGGAAACGCTTGTGACTCCAGAAATACTGTTCTGGAAACTGTCGAGCCTGGGCCTCGATGAAAGCATTCATGCGGATCACGTCGTTTTCCGGGTTCTCACTCGGAAAATCCTTCCACGCCGGGAAAAACTCCACCTCATAGCCCTTGCATCGCGGCAACTGATGGCAGACACAGGGCACGACAACCGCGCCCGTCATGCGGACCAGCCAGGGCAGTGTGGTGACTGTCGCAGTAGGGATCCCGAAGAAGGGGACGAAAATGGAATCGCGATCACCGAAGTCCATGTCGGGCAGGAAATACAGGTGGCGGCCATCCCGAATGGCGCGTAGCAGGGGGCGCAGGCCTTTTTTTCGTTCCAGCATGACCACGTCACCCAACCTGTTCCGTGCGCTCCTGATGTGTTGGTCGATCAGCGGGTTTTTGTGCGGCGTAAAAAAACCGACTCCCCTGAATTTCATGCCCATGCGTGCGCCTTGCATTTCCAGGCCTACCAGATGGGGGGTGAGGAAAATGACAGGTCGTCCATGGCCCTCCGCGTATTCCAGATGTTTGAAACGTACCAGACGTTCGATGCGAGTGGAGGGGGACCACCACAGAATGCCCAGTTCGAGCACGCTGCGGATCAGCGCGGCCAAGTGACGGCGTGCCAATGATTGGCGCAGCGCGGTGTCATACTCCGGGAAACAGGCATGCAGGTTGATGCGCGTGGTGCGGGCAAACCGCGTGTGTATCGCAATGGTTGCCAGCAATTGGCCCAACACGCCCAGGGCAGGCAAGGGCAGGAAATGCAGCAACCAGAGTAATGCAAGACCAAGACGCGTGCCCATGACCCACCCTAGTCAAGCGGGACGTCGTAGGGGAAAGGCAACAGTTCCAGTGCAGGCCCATGGGCGCTTTCCAGGTGCAGGGGTGCCGAGGGCAAGGCGTCCAGATGGACGACTGCCAGCAGTTCTGTGCCCCTGCTGTCGACCTGGCCGGTCTGGACAACCTTGCCAACGGGTGCTGTGCCGGGATCATGCGAAAACAGGGATTGCCCCGATTCTGGGGTTCCGGTCGTGCGAAAGCGTAGCAGGCGACGCTTTACTTTTCCCAGGAAATGGGTGCGTGCCACGATCTCCTGGCCTGTATAGCACCCCTTTTTGAAACTGATGCCGCCAATCAGATCCCAGTTCACCATCTGGGGAACCCACTCGTCCTGTGAGGTACTGTCAACTTCAAAAATCCCCTCTCGTACGGCGGCATCGGTCCAACACTGGGGGGATCCTGACGCCATCGCTGTGCTGCAGTGCATTTTCAAGGCGGCCATGGCGTCTGGTGTTCCTGCCAAAAGGACGCGCTCCGGGGAAAGCACCACGCGCATGATGTCCAGTACCGTATCGTGATGCCCGGGAAGCGGCAGGACCGGCCATCCCATCGATTGCCAGAAGTGGTCGCCAGTCGGTCCGC
>JAKBAT010000127.1 GCA_021808815.1 Pseudomonadota bacterium | reverse complement strand
AATTCGCGAAAGGAATGTTAATGGGAGGAATGACCCAGACGACGCCAGGTTTTTTTCTTCAGCAGGTAAAAGAGAATCGTGAGGACGAATACATAAACCAGGACGCCGTAGCCCATCCGGATGCGTGCCGCGGCATTGGGGTCAGCCGTCCATTCCAGGAAGGCGGCCACATCGGCGGCTTTGTGATTGATCTCCTGCCGTGCTGCCGGGTCGGCCTGTGCCACACCGAGCACATCCGGCATCTTGATGCCGGGGAAAGCATGGTTGGACAAGTTGCCGCTGGGGTCGTTGTAGAAACCGGTCAGCAATTCCTGGATGTAGGCAGACCCTCCTTCCCGGGCATGGGCCATGAGCGACAGGTCGGGGGGAACTGTATTGAACAGGGCCATCGCGTCGTTGGGCGCCATTTGGGCCCGCAACGGATCGCTCATGAGCTTGTCGCCCCTCATGGTGTCCACTTCTGCCTTGGGAATGCCAATCTTCAGCAAATCCCCATACTTGATGTATTTCAGGTCATGACAGCCCGTACAGATTTCCACCACCGTACGTGCACCGCGTTGCAGGGCAGCAGGATCTTCTGCTGCGAGCGTGTTGCCTGCCAGCGCCGGAACGCATGCAAGCCAGGTCCATCGTGTCCATTTACCCATGCTGAGCCTCGATTTCCTTGTTAGCCATCTCCACAACAGCGGCCGGTAGCCTTCCACCTTTCAACAATATTTTTTCTTCCCACCGGGAAACGAAGGGAAGCAGCAAGAAGGTGAGGAAGTAAATGCCCGTGGCGATTTCTCCCATCAGTTTCATGAGATCTGCGGGAGGATGTGCCCCCACATAACCCAGCACCAGGATGTCGATCATGAAAAAATAGAACAAGACCCGATAAATGGGTCGATAGCGCGCGCCTCCCGTGATCCGGGAGCGGTCGAGATAGGGCATGGCAGCAAAAATCACGACTGATACGGCCATGGCGACGACCCCGCCACCCAGGTTGGGCACGGAACGCAGGATGGCGTAAAAAGGCAGGAAATACCACTCCGGGACGATGTCCGCCGGCGTTTGCATCGGATTGGCAGGGACGTTGTTGGCAACGTCGATGAACAGGTCCGGTTTGAAAAACACGATGGCAAAGTAGGCCAGCAGGAAAATGCCCAACCCGAACAGGTCCTTGATGGTGTAGTAGGGGTGGAAGGGGATATTGTCCTTGTCTGCAAGGTTAAGTCCAGAGGGATTGCTGCTCCTGACCGTGTGCAGTGCCACCAGGTGGATGATCACTGCGGCGGATATCAGGAAAGGCAACAGGTAATGCAGCGAGAAGAACCGGGTCAGGGTGGGATCATCCACGGAGAACCCACCGCGCAGCCAGATCACGATCTGGTCACCGATCACGGGCGCTGCACTGAAGAGGTTTGTGATGACGGTGGCGCCCCAGTAGGACATCTGGCCCCAGGGCAACAGGTACCCCATGAAGGCGGTGGCCATCATGAGCAGGAGCAGAAGCTGTCCGGTCCACCACAGCAATTCGCGAGGGCGCCGGTAGGAGCCGTAATACAGTGTTCTCGCCATGTGGGTGTAAATCACGATGAAAAACGCCGAGGCTCCGGTGGAATGCAGGTATCGGAGCAGCCAGCCATAATCCACCTCCCGCATGATGTGCTGCACCGAGTCGAAGGCGAGGCTCGAGTCAGCCTTGTAGTGCATGGCCAGGAAAATCCCGGTCACCAGCTGGATCACGAGCACAAAGCCCGCCAGAAAGCCGAACCCCCACCAGTAACTCAGGTTGCGGGGAGTGGGGTAGTCGGTCAGCTCATGCTTGACGAAATTGCTTAGGGGGAAGCGGGCGTCTACCCAGTCCAGAATTTTGCTCATGACTTTTTCCCGATCAGGATTTTGTTTTCTTCGACGAAATGATAGGGCGGCAGCAGCAGGTTCTTGGGCGCGGGCCCCGACAAAATCCGGCCGCTGTTGTCATACACGCTCCCGTGGCAGGGGCAGAACCATCCTTGCGCTGTCTTGTTCGGAACGCAGCCCAAGTGGGTACAGATGCCTACCACCACCAGCCATTCCGGATGCTGTACCCGTTTCTTGTCCGACTCGGGATCCTTGCCCCCCCGGGAGGCTTCCATCTCGGTGATCACTTCCGGGGTGCGGTGTACCACGAACACGGGTTTCCCCTGCCAGGCAATGGTTTTTTCCTGTCCCAGGGCAATTTTGGAGATATCCACTTCCACAGTGGCTTTTTCCAGCACGTCGGCGGAGGGTTCCATGCTGTCGACAAAGGGAACGCAGGCGGCGATTATTCCGCCCCCTGCTACCGTGGCCGTGAGCGTTTCCAGGAAATCACGTCGTGAGGCATCTGCTTGTTTTGTATGGTCTTTACACATAATGATGTGAGGGCGCAAGCGCAATGAGTTGAAAATGAATGACAAAAAGTAAAAATTCAGTGGCTCTGGTGTCTGTCGCCGTACATGATAACGATCTTGTCGCCTCTGTGTTTTGATTTAGATCAATGCTAATTGGGTGGCCTAAGGCGGCATTGTTGATCATTGAAGACAACGGGTCAAAAAATAACCCAGATCCTGCATTTCCAGGATGCGCGGGCACCGCCTAGATGGCGTCGAGGGCCCGGAAGCGACAGGTTTGGTTTTATAGCCTTTACAGCTGTGCCGTTTGACTTGTCTCTCCATGCAAACGATAATGCCCTGCTAATCGCAACAGGCGCGTAGCTCAGCTGGTTAGAGCACCACCTTGACATGGTGGGGGTCGTTGGTTCGAGTCCAATCGCGCCTACCAGGGCTTCCCTTCCGGTACCAGTTGCCTTCCTCCCCATTCTCTCAGCACTGCGCGCGTTTGCTCCAGGGCATAGCCCGTGGGCATCAGGCTGTTGAACAGCCCCGGTTCGAAGTGGGCGTAGCGCGTGGGGATGGCCGTCACTTCAAATCCGTAATGTTCGAACCATGCTTTTGAGCGCACCGAGTGCAAGGCATCGGTGACCAGCAGTATGGGGCCTTTCAGGGAGGGAAAGTTGGCCAGCACCGCCGGCGGGGCTTCCGAGGTGTCCCGGGATACGGACTCCGTGTAGAGGGTAAGCGGCAGCTGGAGCCGGTATAGGTAATCCCGGGCCACCAATGCTTCGGGGGGAGTGTGATACCCGGCTCCGGCAATCACCAGGGGGAGATGATGTTCCAGGGCGAGCATGGCTGCTGCCACGCAACGCAGGGCCGTTGCATTGGTGGGGGTCTGGCCATGGGGAGATTCCGGGGCATGGAAATTGGTCCCGCCCGTGAGGCAGATCACGGCCCGGTAATTTATGCCCGGGCGTATCGGATCGGGGTCTGGCTCGAGCGCCTGGATCACGGGCTGCACAACGCAGGGCGCCGACATGAGATAAAGGGAGACCAGCGCCAGTCCCACGAGCGTCCTCGCCAGGAATTGCGCGCGGCGCCAGAGGATCAGGCTGACCGCCAGCATCAGCAGCTGCAGTCCTGGCGGCAACAGCCAGGCACTGAACAACATGCTGGCCCAATGGTATGGCAAGGCTGTCATTTCAAGGGGTTGGCCTCAAATTTGCCCCACATGCTGTGCTAGAATCGCAGATCTTGCAAGCGAGGATAGCCGTGATCACGATTCAACTGCCCGATGGTTCCGAACGCCATTACCCCGCGCCCCTGTCGGTGGCCGATGTGGCTGCCAGCATTGGTGCCGGGCTTGCGCGTGCGGCGCTGGCAGGGAAAGTGAACAACCGGCTGGTGGATACGTCGACACGGATTTCGGAAAACGCCGAGGTGGCCATCGTCACGGACCGTGATCCGGAAGGGGTCGACATCCTGCGCCACTCCACGGCCCATTTGCTGGCCCATGCGGTCAAGGAACTCTACCCTGACGCCCAGGTGACCATCGGGCCTGTGATCGAAAACGGCTTCTACTACGATTTTTCCTATAAGCGTCCTTTTACGCCCGAA
>JAKBAT010000019.1 GCA_021808815.1 Pseudomonadota bacterium | reverse complement strand
AGGGGTCATGATGCGCAACCCGTTATGGTGCCAGTCGCTTGGGGATTTCGAGCAGACCTTGCGGCAGTGGGTGATGGAACCCACGCCGGAATCCCTGTTGCGCCTGGCCATTTTTTCCGATGCGGCAGCAGTATGCGGAGACCGCACCCTGCTGGAGGCGCTGGGCGCCGGTTTCTTGCAGTTGCTGAGGGACCGCCCCAGTTTCTTTGCCCATTTTGCCCGGGCAGCGGAACAGTTCGACGAGCCCGCGCATTGGTGGACCCGGTTGTTGCGCGGGGGTGAGGACGAGGAACGCACCGACATCAAGAAGCTGGGCATTTTCCCGATAGTCCACGGTGTGCGCAGCCTGGCACTGGAGGCTGGTTTGAGGGCGCAAGGCACGCGCGAGCGCCTGGATGGCCTGGTGTTGCAGCAGCGCCTGGACGAGGATCTGGCGCGCGATTTGAAGGAAACCCTGGCCTTTCTGATGGATATCCGGTTGCGACAGGGCCTGATGCGGGTTTCCAGGAACCAGCGCCCCGACAACCAGGTGGATATCCGCACCCTGAGCACCCTGGAACGCGACCTGCTCAAGGATGGCCTGCAGGTGGTCAAGCGCTTCCGCAGCCTGCTGCACCATCACTTTCGCCTGGATGCCCTGTAACCATGTGGTCCGCCCTGCGCCGACACTGGTACCGTCACCGCCTCCTGCGCCCGGAATATCGTTATCTGTTCGATGCCCCGGTGCCGGACGAATGGGTCAGTGTGGATTGCGAGACCACCGGCCTGGATGTCCGGAAGGACGAGATCATTTCCATTGGCGCCATCCCCATTCAGGGCGATCGCATCCTGACCAGCCAGCGGCTGGAGCTGATCGTGCGCCCGCTGAGGGCGCCGCAAGCGGCCAGCGTGCGGGTGCACCGCCTGCGCCAGCAGGACCTGGTGCATGGCCTGAGTGCCGAGGACGCCGTGCAACGTTTCCTCGATTTTGTGGGCAACCGTGGACTGGTAGGGTATTACCTGGCTTTCGACGTGGCCATGCTCGACCGCTGGGTGCGCCCGTTCCTGGGCGTTCCCCTGCCCCAGCCCCAGATCGACGTTTCAGGACTCTATTACGATGAAAAGTTTGCCCGGAACGTGGGGGGGCATGTGGATTTGAGTTTCGAGGCGATCCGGAAAGACCTGCAACTTCCGGAGCGCGAGGCGCACGATGCCTTCAACGATGCCCTCATGACGGCGATGATGTTCGTCAAGCTGCGCAAAAGGCGGGACAGGTCCTGAGCCTGTCCCGGCAGTCGCACTCAGTGGCTGGCAGCCGCTTCTGCCCCCAAACCGGTTTCGGAACGAATCTTCTGGGCAACGAAGGCCGCCCGTTCCTGCTTGGCGGATGCGCTGTGGTCGGTGATCGAAGCGATGTAGGACACCACCAGAACAGCAGGCAGCACAATGAAGGTGGGGAAATCGTAGGGGAAGATCGCCGGTCCCATACCCAGCACCTTGGTCCAGACCGTGGGGCCAATGGTGAGCAGGATGATGGAGCCGAAAATGCCGGTGTATCCCCCCAGTACCGCACCCCGGGTGGTCAAACCCCGCCAGAAGACGGACAGGACCAGAATGGGGAAATTGGCGCAGGCGGCAATGGAGAAGGTCAGGGCAACGATGTAGGCCACATTCTGTTTTTCAAAGGCGATTCCCAGAAGGATGGCCAGAATGCCCAGCCCCACCACGCACAGCTTGGAGACCCAGACTTCCTGGGCTTCGGTGGATTTTCCCTTCATGATCACGTTGGCGTAAATGTCGTGGGACAGAGCGGAGGCCCCCGCCAGCGTAAGACCTGAGACCACGGCCAGGATGGTGGCAAAGGCCACGGCGGCAATGAATCCCAGGAACATGTCACCCCCGATGGCATGGGCCAGGTAGACGGCTGGCATGCTGCCGCCACCCTTGAGGTTCAACACGTTTTTGGTGACATCCACGACATATTGCGGATTATTGGCCACGAGGACAATGGCGCCAAAACCGATGATGAAGGTCAGGATGTAGAAATACCCGATGAAACAGGTGCCGTAGAGCACCGACTTGCGCGCGGCCTTGGCGTCGGTCACCGTGAAGAAGCGCATGAGGATGTGGGGTAATCCGGCTGTTCCGAACATGAGCGTCAAGCCCAGAGAAATGGATTCCACCGGATTGGATTTGCTGCCGATGGGCACCACGGATTTCATGATCTCCAGGTGTTTGGGATGGGCGGCCACGGCGTCGGAAAACAGCTTTTCAAAGCTGAAACCTTCGTGGGCCATGACGCCCAGGGCAATCAGTGTGGCTCCGCCCAGCAGCAGTCCGGCCTTGATGATTTGCACCCAGGTGGTGGCCTTCATACCGCCGAAAGTGACGTAAATGATGATCAGACCGCCCACGATGACGATGGACTGGCGGTAGGAAATCTGGGGCACCAGAGTATGCAGCAGCTGGCCGGCCCCCACGGCCTGGCCAATCAGATACCAGATCACCACGATGAGCGAGCCCACGGCCGCCATGGTGCGAACCGGTCCTTGCCGGAGCCGGAAGGAGGCCACGTCGGCGTAGGTGAACTTGCCCAGGTTGCGCAATCGCTCCGCGATCAGGAACAGGATGATGGGCCAGCCCACCAGCCAGCCTACGGAAAAGATCAGACCGAAAAAGCCGTTGAAATACACCAGGGCCGCAATGCCCAGGAACGAGGCGGCAGACATGTAGTCACCGGCAATGGCCAGTCCATTCTGGAGCCCCGTGACGCCCCGTCCCGCCGCATAGAAATCGGTGGCCGTCTTGGTGCGTTTGGCAGCCCAGTAGGTGATGCCGAGGGTGATGGCCACGAAAACGATGAACATGATGATGGCCGGCCAGTTGATGGGGGGCTCCTGCGGGGCGGCCGCGGCCGGTGCCATCGCGGCATCGGCGGCCATGGCGAGACGGGTCCACAGGGGGGCAGTGCACAGCAGAGCAGACAGCAGGGTTTTTATGGTTTTCATTTGGAAGCTTCCTCGATGATTTCATGCGTCAGCCGATCGAAGGTGCCATTGGCCCGGACCACATAGACGCCAGTCAGCAGGCAGGAGGTGAAGATGACTCCGACGCCGATCAACATGCCCACGGGGATGACGCTGTCGCTGGCAATGGTTTGGGTGAGAAACTCCGGCGCGAAGGCGATCATCAGGACGAAACCGAAATACATCGCGCACACGATGGCAGAAAGCGTCCATGCCAGTGAATCGCGCTGACTGACCAGTTGATGGTATTTCGGGTTGTTCTGGATTTTGCTGGACATCAGGCTAGACATGAGCAACTCCTTAGTATCAGGGTGTCGCGGGATTGACACATGGGTAAGGGAATGAATGGGACAGTACCGGACGAGAGTTCCGGCGGATGGGTTCGATGGGATCGAACGAGGTCGGCATGCATGGTTTTTCCTCCATTATCGTTATTGTCGTAGGTACGGCTTTTTCAAAGGCCTTACTGCAGCAGAAAAGAGCGGAACGCCCCAATGCTCACGCAATAGTAATCGCGTTTCCGGGGAGTTCCAAGGGGTTTTTGACTCATTCAGAAAAGCCCTGCGAGTTCTGCAAGACTTGAAAAAAGCCCGGCAGGGGATCCTGTCGGGCTTTTTTGGAGAGGGTACCGAAGCGTTCCTGTACCCCAGAGGCAGTGTGTTGCCGGTTACATGTCCATGCCGCCCATGCCACCCATGCCGCCCATGCCACCTGACGGCATTGAAGACTCTTCTTTGGGCAGTTCTGCCACCATGCAATCGGTGGTCAGCATCAGCCCGGCAATGCTGGCGGCGTTTTGCAAGGCAAAGCGCGTCACCTTGGTGGGATCCACCACGCCCATCGCCACCAGGTCGCCATACTGGCCGGTTTGGGCGTTGTATCCGTAATTCCCGGTGCCTTCGAGTACCTTGTTCACCACCACGGAAGGTTCGTCGCCGCAGTTGGCAACGATCTGGCGCAAGGGTTCCTCGATGGCGCGGGATACGATCTTGATGCCGGCATCCTGGTCGGTATTGTCACCCTTGAGTGACTTGAGCGTACCGCGGGCACGCAGCAGGGCAACGCCGCCGCCGGGAACGATCCCTTCTTCCACCGCGGCACGGGTGGCATGCAAGGCGTCTTCCACGCGGGCCTTTTTCTCCTTCATTTCCACTTCGGTCGCAGCACCCACCTTGATGACGGCGACACCGCCCGCCAGCTTGGCCACGCGTTCCTGGAGTTTTTCGCGGTCGTAGTCGCTGGTGGCTTCCTCGATCTGCTTGCGGATCTGGGTGACGCGCGCCTTGATGGCGGTTTCGTCGCCGGAGCCATCGATGATGGTGGTTTCTTCCTTGCCGATTTCGATGCGCTTGGCGCGACCCAGGTCGTTCAGGGTCACTTTTTCAAGGGACAGGCCTACTTCTTCCGCAATCACGGTGCCGCCGGTCAGGACGGCGATGTCTTCCAGCATGGCTTTGCGCCGGTCGCCGAAGCCAGGCGCCTTGACGGCCGTGGTCTTGAGAATGCCGCGGATGTTGTTGACCACCAGGGTGGCCAGCGCTTCGCCTTCCACTTCCTCGGCGATGATCAGCAGCGGACGACCGGCCTTGGCCACTTGTTCCAGTACGGGCAACAGGTCGCGGATGTTGGAAATCTTCTTGTCGTGCAGCAACACGAAGGGTTCTTCCAGCAAAGCGATCTGGCGGTCGGGGTTGTTGATGAAGTAGGGGGACAGGTAGCCGCGGTCAAACTGCATGCCTTCCACGACTTCCAGCTCGTTTTCCAGGCCGGATCCATCTTCTACGGTGATCACCCCTTCCTTGCCGACCTTGTCCATGGCCTGGGAAATGATTTCCCCGATGGAGTGGTCCGAATTGGCGGAAATGGAACCCACCTGAGCGATTTCCATGCTGGTGGTGCAGGGCTTGGACAGCTTCTTGAGCTCATCCACGACACCGGTCACGGCACGGTCGATTCCCCGCTTGAGGTCCATGGGGTTCATTCCGGCGGCCACGAATTTCATGCCTTCCTTGACGATGGCCTGGGCCAGCACCGTTGCCGTGGTGGTGCCATCACCGGCCACATCGGACGTTTTGGAGGCCACTTCCTTGACCATCTGGGCTCCCATGTTTTCAAACTTGTCTTTCAGTTCGATTTCCTTGGCGACTGAAACGCCATCCTTGGTGATGGTGGGAGCGCCGAAAGAGCGTTCCAGTACTACGTTGCGACCTTTGGGACCGAGCGTGACTTTCACTGCATCGGCCAGGATATTGACACCCACGATCATGCGGGATCGGGCACTGTCATGAAAACGGACTTCTTTAGCTGCCATGTTTTAACTCCTGAATTTTGAACTTGCCGGCGCTATGGGCCGGCCATCTGAAGGAAATGGGGATAGGGATGACCGGTCAGCCTTCGACGACACCCATGATGTCTTCTTCGCGCATGACCAGGAGTTCCTCACCCTGCACCTTGACGGTCTGGCCAGAATATTTCCCGAACAGCACCTTGTCGCCGACTTTGACTTCCAGGGCGCGGACAGAACCGTCTTCCAGCACCTTGCCCTTGCCGACTGCCATGATTTCTCCCTGGTCAGGCTTTTCTGCCGCCGTGTCGGGAATGACGATGCCGGAAGCTGTCTTGCGCTCTTCTTCAAGGCGTTTGACAATCACACGGTCATGTAACGGGCGAATTTTCATGCGAGATCTCTCCTGCAAAGAGTTGAAATGGGAAATTGTTAGCACTCGTTCAGTGCGAGTGCTAACAGTGTAAGGCCTCCCTATGACGATTTCAAGTCTGAAATGTTGCTGGGGTGTGCTGGCATTGGCCGGGTGGCTAGGGCTGGGGTTGGCGCGGGCGGTGCTGGCACAGGAAGAGGGGCTGCCCACAGACGTGCAGGAAGCACTGGCGCAAGCGGGGATACCCCTTGGCGCCGTTTCGGTTGTGGTGCAGGATCTGGCCGCAGCTGTGCCCGTCGTGCGCTGGAACGGGGCAGAGAGTCGAAGACCTGCCTCCCTCATGAAGTTAGTGACCACTTACTCTGCATTGGCAGGCCTGGGTCCTGCGTACACCTGGGAGACCCGGGTGCGCGGGTCCTACCCGGAAAAGGGAGTCATGGCAGGCGACCTGTACGTGGAGGGTTCGGGGGATCCCGCCTTGTCCCTGGAGCGCTGGCAAACCCTGCTGCGCGACTTGCGCATCCTTGGGGTGCAGCGGATACGGGGAAACCTTGTGCTGGATACCAGCGCCTTTGCGCCACCATTGCAGGAGGCCGGCGCTTTTGACCACCAGGCCTACCGAACGTACAACACCATGCCTGAGGCGCTCCAGGTGGGTTTCAAGGCAGTGACCCTCCGCATCGAGGTCGCGAATGGTCAGGTCCGCGCCCTGCCCGACTTCGATTTTCCTGAATTGCGGGTGGAGAACCGGCTGCGGGTGTCGGACGAGCCCTGTCCGGCAAACTGGAAAGGGCGTCTGGAACGAACCGTGGAAGATGACGGGGAACATGCCCGCATCCGGTTGCGGGGCAGTTTTCCGGCCAGTTGTGGCGTGAAAACCCTGAGTTTCAGCGTGTTTTCCAATGAGCGGTTCATTTTGTACGCATTCCGCAAGATCTGGAAGGAACTGGGGGGTACATTCACGGGGACCGTGGTTTCCGGGCAGGCACCGGAGGGAAGCCCCGTGCTGGCCGTTACCCGGTCCCCTTCCCTGGCTGACGTGCTGCGGGACATCAACAAGTACAGCAACAACCTCATGGCCCGCACCCTGTTCCTGGATCTGGGCAGGACCGGAGAGGGGCCGGCCACGCCAGAGAAGGCGGCGGCACAGGTGCGCCGCCTCCTGCAGGCCCGTGGCCTGGACTTCCCGGAGCTGGTACTGGAAAACGGTGCCGGTCTCTCCCGGCGCGAAAGCATTACCGCAGATCACCTGAACGCATTGCTCAGGGCTGCCCACCAGGACCCGTTCCAACCGGAATTCGAATCTTCACTGCCCCTGGCCGGCCTGGACGGTACCCTGGCGACCCGACTGCAGGAACCGGTGGTTCAGGGTCGTTTCCACCTGAAGACAGGGAGTCTGGACGAGGTGAGCGGCATCGCGGGCTATGGCAGGACCCCCTCGGGAAAGGAGGTCACTGTGGTATTTTTGGTCAATCATTCCCAGGCTGATGCGGCGCGGTCTGCACAGGATGCCTTGTTGCGCTGGATTGCCCGGACGTTCTAGAAAACGGCACCCAATTGAGTTTTCAAACCGGTCCCGTGTAACATGGGAGCTGTGGAATTCCCGATTGTGGGTGGAAACCGGCTGGACAGCCCAATGGACAAGCGTGCAATCAGACAGGTTGTGAAATGCGGGGTGGCCGTGCTCGCCACCCTGGGCACGCTTGCGGTCCAGGCGGAGTCTGAGGGCTGGTTCTCCGGCATCAGTGCCTTGCCCTTCACCATGCAGATGGATTCCAGCGCCGGTTTCGACGGGAGCGCCCTGTCCAGCAAGCAGTACTGGTCCAGCGTCCTCCGCCCTGCTCCCAGCGAGTTCTCGGGCATACCACGCGACTGGGTGCTGGGGGGGTCCGGGACGCTCTCCATCAATGACCGTTTGGGCCTGACGGGCAAGTTGAGCAGTGTCAGGACGGAAGGGGATACCACGCTCAACAGCGTCACCCACGGCCTGACCGATGCCTTGCCCTACAACATGATGGGGCTCGGCATGAAGTACGATCTGACCCGCAGCCTGCGCTTCCAGGGTGGCTGGGACCGCTATCAGCTCAAATACAATCGCATCAATGGCGATGCCGGGGTCGACCTGTTGTCCATCGGACTCAAATACGGGTTCTGACGCCCGCTAACGTAGCGCCAGGTCTGCCGCCAGTCCCGCAAATACCGCAGCCCCCCACCAGTTGTTGTGCAGGAAAGCCTGGAAGCAGCGCTGGCGTTCCCGCGTGCGGATCAGCAGGCCGTGGTACACGCTGATGGCAGCGGCGACACAAAGTCCCAGCGCGTAGGGCACACCCAGTCCGGAGCGCTGGCCGACCAGGAAAAGCAATCCCAGTGCCAGGGCATAGCACAGCAATACCATGGCCACATCCCACCGGCCGAACAGCAGGGCGGAGGAGTGGACGCCGAGAAGCCGGTCATCCTCCCGATCCACCATGGCGTATTCCGTGTCGTAGGCGATGGTCCAGGAGATGTTGGCCAGCAACAGCCACCAGGCCAATGCAGGAACCTGCCCGGTTTCGGCCGCAAAGGCCATGGGGATGCCGAACCCGAAGGCGATGCCGAGATAGGCCTGGGGCATGGGGAAAAATCGTTTGGTCAGGGGGTAACTGGCGGCCAGGAACAAGGCGGGCAGGGACAGCACTACGGTCAGCAGGTTGCGGGTCAATACCAGCGCAAAGGCCAGGGCACTCAACAGGACGGCCAGTCGCACGGCAGCCTTGACGGTGACGGCGCCGGTGGCCAGGGGGCGCTGGGCAGTGCGTTGCACATGGGGGTCCACGTCCCGGTCGGCCAGGTCATTCATGACACAACCGGCAGAACGCATCAGGACCGTGCCCAGGATGAACACCGTCACGTTGCCCAGGGAAGGATGCCCATGGCTGGCGAGCCACAGGGCCCACAGTGTGGGCCAGAGCAGGAGCAGCGTGCCGATGGGCTTGTCCAGGCGCATCAGGCGCCAGTAGGCATCGAGCGTTGTCATGCGGTGAGGTACTCCTGGCGCGACCACAGCCAGCGTTGCAGATGCCGGCGGGCGGCAGCAGGGTCCGTTTCGGTCCAGGTGCGTGCGACCCGGATGGCTTCCTGCAACAAGGGACCGTCCTGCTCGGGATCGGCGAAGCGCAGCAGGGGCGTGCCGCTCTGGCGGGCGCCGAGAAACTCCCCGGGGCCGCGCAACATCAGGTCGTGGCGGGCGATTTCGAAACCATCCGTATGTTCATAAATGACTTTCAGCCGGGTACGGGCCAGAGCTGACAGGGGAGGATGATACATCAGGATACAGTGCCCCTGACGTGATCCGCGCCCCACGCGGCCACGCAGCTGGTGCAACTGGGCAAGTCCCATCCGTTCGGCATGCTCGATCACCATGACGGAGGCATTGGGAACATCCACGCCCACTTCGATGACGGTGGTGGCCACCAGCAGCTGCAGTTCACCCTGGGAGAATCGGGCCATGAGATCGGTTTTGTCGGCAGGGGCAAGGCGACCGTGAATGAGTCCGGAACGCAGCTCGGGAAAAATGCGGGAGATGGCGGCAAATGTTTCCACGGCCGTTTGCAGTTGCAGGGATTCCGATTCCTCGATCAGCGGGCAGACCCAGTACGCCTGCCCTCCCTGCAGGCAGGTTTCCCGGACGCGTGCGATCACCTCTTCCCGGCGTGCGTCGTTGACGAGCTTGGTGATGATGGGCTGGCGGCCCGCCGGCAACTCATCGATGACCGACAGGTCCAGGTCGGCAAAATAACTCATGCTCAGGGTCCGTGGAATGGGGGTGGCACTCATCATCAGTTGGTGCGGTTCGCTGCGGCCCGCACTTCCGGCTTTTTTACGCAGTGCCAGGCGTTGGGCCACGCCAAAACGGTGCTGTTCGTCGATGACCACGAGTCCCAGTGCATGAAACGATACGGCGGACTGGATCAGGGCATGCGTGCCGATGACCAGTTGTGCGGCCCCGGAAGCGATGTGCTGTTGTGCGTCGGCTTTGTCCTTTTTGCGCAGGCTACCGGTCATCCAGACCGTGGTGATGCCCAGGGGCTGCAACAGGTGTTCGATTTTCCTGAAATGTTGCTCCGCCAGGATTTCCGTGGGGGCCATCAGGGCCGCCTGGAAGCCGGCACTGATGGCATGCAGGCAAGCCAGGGCGGCCACCACGGTTTTGCCGCTGCCCACGTCCCCCTGCAACAGGCGGTGCATGGGATAGGGGCGGGCCAGGTCGCTTTCGATTTGTTCCAGCGCCCGATGCTGGGCCCCGGTGAGCCGGAACGGCAGGCGCTCCAGCAGCCGGTTGCGTTGTGCCTGGGTACACTGCAGCACCGGGGCCGACTGGGTCAGTCGCGCCTGATGATGAAAGCGCATGGAAATCTGCTGGGCCAGCAACTCGTCGAATTTGAGGCGTTGCCAGGCGGGGTGCTGGCGCTGGTCGAGGGCCTCCAGGGAAATGCCGGGCGTGGGGCGGTGCAGCAGGGCGACGCAATCCTGGAACGCCGGCAGGCCCAGCGCAGTGCGCCAGGCGTCCGGCAAGGTATCGGAAAGGTCTTCCAGGGCCAGCGCACGTGCGATGCAGCGTTGCAGGGCGGCCTGTGACAGGCCCGTGGCGGTGGGATAGATCGGCGTCAGAGTCTCTGGCAGGGGATCCTGGCCCTGCAGGAGACGGTATTTGGGATGGACCATTTCCGGCCCGAGGGGGCCATGGCGCAGTTCGCCGTACAGGCGCAGCCGCGTCCCTGCGGAAAACTGGCGGACCTGGTTCGCGTGGAAGTTCAGGAAGCGCAGGTGCAGCTCGCCACTGTCGTCCCGCACCCGTGTGCGCAACGTCCTTTTGGGGCGGTAGAGCACCTGGGTCTCCACCACTTCCACTTCCAGGCACGCCGTCTGTCCATAAAAGAGGTCACGCACCGGGGTGATGCGGGTTTCGTCCTGATAGCGCAGGGGAAGATGCAGGATCAGGTCGAAGGCGTTGCACAGGCCGAGCTTCTGAAGGCGCCCTGCCATGGCAGGGGTGATCCCCAGATCCTCCAGGGAGAGCATGCCGCTTCAGTCAGGGAGCACCATGATGCCGTCCATTTCCACCAGCGCGCCGCGCGGCAGGGAGGCAACGCCCACGGCGGCACGGGCCGGGTAAGGTGCGGCAAGGTAACGGGCCATGGCCTCGTTGACTTTGGAAAAATGGGACAGGTCGGTCAGGTACACCGTGACGCGCACCAGGTCTGACAACTTGCCGCCGGCGGCTTCGGCCACGGCGCCCAGATTGTCCAGTACCCGGGTAATCTGGGCATCGATGCCTTCCACCAGGGCCATCGTGGCAGGGTCCAGCCCGATCTGGCCGGACAGGTAGACGGTGTTGCCGGCTCGGACCGCCTGGGAGTAAGTGCCGATGGCGGCTGGCGCAAGGGGGGTGGTGATGGGGGTGGAAGTCATGTCGTCCTCAAGTCAGCTTTGTACCCGCGTGATGCGTACCACTTCGGGGATTTCGCGCAAATGGTGCAACAGGGTGGCCAGGTGGGCGCGGTCCCTCACCTGTACCGTGAAATTGATTTCCGTATAAGTCCCGTCAGGCTTGGTGATGGAGACGCTGTCGATGTTGGATTGGGCATCGGCAATGGCAGACGCCACCGTGGCCAGTACACCGCGACGGTTCACCACCATCAGCTTGATGGCCACGTCGAACAGTTTGCCGCTGCTGTTCTCCCATTCCACGTCCACCCATTTGTCCGGATCGCTGCGGAATTGCCGGATGGCCCGGCAATCCTGGGTGTGGATCAGCAGGCCCTGCCCTTTCTTGATGATCCCGATGATGGGGTCGCCGGGTATGGGGCGGCAGCAGTGGGCAAATTGCACGGCCACGCCTTCGCTGCCGCGGATGGTGATGGATCCTTGTCCCTCCATCGTCTGCATGTCCGACCGCGACAGGAGCTTGCGTGCGACCATGATGTTCAGGCGCCTGCCCAGACCGATTTCTGCCAGCACTTCCCGACGCGTCTTGCAACGATCCCCCTTGAGCAGCTGGTCCCACTGCGGATCTCCAACGTCCGCAGGATCCACTTTCAGGGCGCGCAGCGCCTGGTTGAGCAGGCGTTCGCCCAGGGCGACCGATTCATCCAGCAGCATGGTGCGCAGATAGTGGCGGATTTTGGAGCGCGCCTTGGCCGTGGCGACGTAATTCAGCCAGGCGGGATTGGGCGCGGCGTTGGCTTCGGTAATGATTTCCACGCGGTCTCCATTGGCCAGCGTGGTGCGCAGGGGCGCCAGTTCATTGTTGATTTTGGCGGCGACGCAACGGTTGCCGATGTCGGTGTGCACGTCATAGGCGAAATCCACCGGTGTCGAGCCTTTCGGCAACGACTTGATATTGCCCTTGGGCGTGAACACATACACTTCATCGGGGAAAAGGTCGACCTTGATGTGTTCCAGAAACTCCACGGCATCGCCGCTTTCCGTCTGGATTTCCAGCAGGGATTGCAGCCATTGGTGCGTTTTCTGCTGCACGTCGCTGAGGGGAGTATCGGAGGATTTGTAGAGCCAGTGGGAAGCGACGCCGGCCTCCGCGATCTTGTGCATGTCGTGGGTGCGGATCTGGATTTCGATGGGGGTGCCAAAAGGGCCAAACAGGGTGGTGTGCAGGGACTGGTACCCATTGGTCTTGGGAATGGCAATGTAGTCCTTGAATTTCCCTGGAATGGGCTTGTAGAGCGTGTGCAGGGCCCCCAGCGCCAGATAGCAGCCGGCCACGTCCTTGACCAGGATGCGGAATCCGTAAATGTCCAGGACCTGGGAAAAGGACAGGGACTTGTCGAGCATCTTGTTGTAAATGCTCGACAGATGCTTTTCGCGGCCACTGACCTGGGCATCCACGCCAAAGGCAGTGAGACGCTGCTGGATCGCCGTCAGGATCTTGCCCACCACTTCGCGCCGGTTGCCGCGGGCAGCGCGTATGGCCTTGGTCAGTACCTGGTACCGGTTGGGAAACAGGTAGCGGAACCCCAGGTCCTGCAGTTCCTGGAAGACGGCATGCAGGCCCAGGCGGTTGGCGATGGGGCCGTAAATATCCAGTGTTTCGCGCGCAATGCGACGTTGCCGGCTGGCATCCATGGATTCCAGCGTTCGCATGTTGTGCAGGCGATCCGCCAGCTTGATCAGGATGACGCGGATGTCGCGCGCCATGGCCAGCAGCATTTTCCGGAAATTCTCCGCCTGGGCCTGCTGTTCGGTCTGGAACTCCAGCCGGTCCAGCTTGCTGACGCCATCCACCAGTTCGCTCACGGGCTTTCCGAACTGCTGGGCAATTTGCACGGACGTGGTGCTGGTGTCTTCCACCGTGTCGTGCAACAGCGCGGCCATCAGGGCCTGGGCATCCAGATGCCATTCGGCCAGGATGGTGGCCACGGAGAGGGGATGGGTAATGTAGGGCTCGCCGCTTTTTCGATACTGCCCTTCGTGTGCCAGGGTGGCGAGCTGGAAAGCCTGTTCGATCTGGACGATGTCTTCCGGGCGCAGGTAGGTGGCAGCGACTTCAGTCAGTGCGACTGCAGAAATGGTTTGGGAAGCCAGTACCGGAGCGGTTGGGGGCACGGGATAGGGTGGTCAGGAGGGCGCCTTGTTCAGAATTTCCAGGCCCACTTTGCCCAAGGCGATTTCACGCAGGGCGATGACGGTGGGTTTGTCCTTGTTGGCGTCCACCAGGGGAGTTGCGCCTGCGGCGAGCTGCCTTGCCCGATAGGTGGCGGCGAGCGTCAGCTCGAAGCGGTTGTGAATGGAATGCAAAGCGTCGTCAACGGTGATACGGGCCATGGAAAACCTTCTACGCGGTGGGTTAGAAAAACAACGCGGCATAACGGGGCTGCTGTCGGCTGCGCCGGCAGCGCGCGGCCCGCACGATGGCGGCCAGATCCTTGGCCGCTTCCGCGAAATCCTTGTTGATAATAGCATAATCAAACTCATTCTCATGGCTGAGATCTTCCCGGGCCAGGGCAAGCCGCTGCTCGATGATCGGCAGGGGGTCTTTTCCGCGGGACAGCAGGCGCTCCCGCAGGGCTTCCAGAGAAGGCGGCAGGATGAAGATGCTGATGGCATCCGTGAAGAGCCGGCGCACCTGGCGTGCACCCTGCCAGTCGATTTCCAGGACCACGTCCTGCCCCTGGTCCAGGCTGTTGCGGATGTCGGCCGACGAAGTCCCGTAGAAATTGCCGTACACTTCGGCAGATTCGAGAAACTCCCCCTGCTCCCGCATGCGCCGGAATTCTTCGTGGGATACGAAATGATATTCCTGGCCGTCGGTTTCACCGGGACGGGGAGGCCGGGTGGTGTGTGAAATGGACAGGCGGATGCCCGGGTCTGCCGCAATCAGGGCAGCCACCAGACTGGATTTTCCGGCGCCGGAAGGAGCTGCGACGATGAAAATTTGACCGTTCATTCGATGTTCTGGACCTGCTCCCGCATTTGTTCGATGAGTACTTTCAAATCCATGGCGGCCCGGGAAAGTTCCACGGAAACGGATTTTGAACCCAGGGTGTTGGCTTCCCGGTGCAACTCCTGCATCATGAAATCCAGCCGCTTGCCGATGCTTCCCCCGCCTTCCAGAATGCGGCAGGTTTCTTCCAGGTGCATTTTCAGGCGGGACATCTCTTCCTCGATGTCGATGCGGGCGGCGAACAGGGCCACTTCCTGCCGCACGCGTTCCTCGTCCTGGGTCCCCAGCGCTTCCCGCAACCGTGTTGCCAGGCGTTCGTGGAAGGTGGTCACCAGGGTCGGGATCTGGGGGGCCAACGCCGCCAGCAGGCGCTGCATGTCGGTAACCCGTTCCAGCAGGAACGCTTTCAGTTTCAACCCTTCGCGGGCACGGGCTTCCATCAGGGCATCGAGCGCGGCAGGCAGCAGGGCCTGGCTGGCCTCCTCCAGAACCGGCAGGGCATCGGTGTCCTGGAGGAATACGCCGGGCCATTGCAGGACCTCTCCCACCGAAAGGGGGGTGGCATCCGGAAACACTTCCTGCACGATGCTGCCGCAAGCGCGCAATTGTTCGAGCGCCGCGGTATGGAGCAGCGCATCCTGCCCGAAGGTGCCGGTTTTCCGCCATTCCAGGCGGCAATCCACCTTGCCGCGCCGTATCAGGGCGGTGATGCGTTCACGGAGGGCTGGTTCGAATGCGCGCAGGACATCCGGGATACGGAACTGGATTTCGAGATAGCGATGGTTGACGCTTTTCAGTTCCAGCGTCAGGGTTCCCCCCGGAAAATCCCGGGTGACGGCCGAAAAGCCGGTCATGCTGTAAACGGTGGCCACTCTGGCAGTTCCATCGATACTGTGTGGGCGCCATGATACCCCAGATGGGGCGGCAAAGGCGGTAAACTCCCGCTTTTCCCTCCGTATTCCTGGTCCGAGGAGTCCCATGCGTCCCAGTCAACGTCGTGCCGACCAGTTGCGTCTGGTCCGTTTTACACGCCAGTACACCTCTTATGCGGAAGGTTCCGTGCTGGTGGAGTTTGGAAACACCCGGGTGCTCTGTACAGTCAGTGTGGAAGACAAGGTTCCGGCTTTCCTGAAGGGGCAGGGGAAAGGCTGGGTGACGGCCGAATACGGCATGTTGCCGCGTGCCACCCATACGCGTACCCGGCGCGAGGCCGTGGCAGGTCAGCAGTCCGGGCGCACCCAGGAAATCCAGCGGCTGATCGGGCGTTCCCTGCGGGCGGTCGTGGACCGGGAAGTGCTGGGCGAGAGGACCCTGCAGGTCGACTGTGACGTGCTCCAGGCCGATGGGGGCACCCGCACGGCCAGCATTACCGGCGCCTACGTGGCCCTGGCAGATGCGGTGGCCCTCTTGATGCAGGAGGGACGATTGGCCCGCTCACCGGTGCTGCAGCCCGTGGCGGCCGTGTCGGTCGGCATGGTGGATGGCGTGCCGGTACTGGACCTCGATTACGACGAAGACAGTTGCTGTGATACCGACATGAATGTGGTCATGACGGGGGAAGGGCATTTTGTGGAAATTCAGGGAACGGCCGAAGGGATGGCGTTCCGTCGCACGGAAGTGGATACCCTGCTGGACCTGGCGACCCAGGGGTGCCGGGAACTGTTCGGGATGCAGGAGCGGGCACTGGCCTCCCTGGCGAGGAAGGTGCCATGAAGCGCCTGGTGCTGGCCAGTCGCAACCCGGGCAAGGTACGCGAACTGGAGGCGCTGCTGCTCCCGGCCAAATGGGCGGTGGTGGCGCAGGACGAACTGCGGATTCCCGAGGCGCCCGAACCCCATGCGACATTCGTGGAAAACGCCCTGGCGAAGGCGCGCCATGCGGCCATGCAAAGCGGACTGCCGGCGCTTGCCGATGATTCCGGGCTGTGCGTTCCGGCGCTGGGGGGCGCACCGGGAGTGATTTCGGCCCATTATGCCGGCGAGCCCAAATCGGACCAGCGCAACAACCAGAAACTGGTGGACATGCTGGGTAACGTGGAGGACCGGCGAGCCCATTATTACTGTGTGCTGGTGCTGCTGCGCGCGCCGGACGACCCCGAGCCGCTGATTGCCGAAGGGCGCTGGCGGGGGGAAGTGGTCTTGTCCCCCCGGGGAGAAGGGGGATTCGGCTATGACCCCCATTTTTACCTGCCGCAACTGGGTTGCACGGCTGCCGAGCTCGCAACAACGGAGAAAAACCGGCACAGCCACCGTGCCCAGGCTCTCGCCCAGTTGATGCAGCACTTGCGCAACGGGCGGGCATGAAGGCACCCCCTCCCCTCACATTGTATGTGCATGTCCCCTGGTGCGTGCGCAAATGCCCCTACTGCGATTTCAATTCCCACGAATTGCGCGGGGACCTGCCGGAAACCCGTTACATCGAAGCCCTCGTCGCCGATCTCGAGGCCTCCTTGCCGTGGGTGTGGGGACGTCAGGTGCAGGCGGTTTTCCTGGGAGGGGGGACCCCCAGCCTGCTTTCCGAACGGGGGCTGGAGGATTGCCTGACGGCCCTGCGCGCGCGCCTGCCCTGGGCTCCCGGAGCTGAAGTGACGCTGGAGGCCAATCCGGGCACGTTGGAAAGCGGGCGTTTCGAAGCCTATCGTCAGGCGGGGGTGAACCGGTTGTCCATTGGCATCCAGAGTTTCCATGAGGGGCATCTGAAGGCCCTGGGACGCATTCACGATGGGGCCGCTGCACATCGTGCTGCCGACATGGCCGCCCGGCATTTCGACAACTTCAACCTGGATCTGATGTATGGCCTGCCGGGGCAGACCCTCGGCCAGGCGCTCGAGGATATGGCCCAGGCGCTGACTCACCAGCCCACCCATCTCTCCACTTACCAGTTGACGCTCGAGCCCAATACGGCCTTTTACCGGGCACCGCCTGTTTTGCCCGGGCATGACCAGACGGCCGACATGGGGGACGCCGTGGCCCTGCATCTGCAGGAACAGGGTTTCGGGCACTATGAAACTTCGGCGTTCGCCAGGCCAGGGCGGCAGTGCGTGCACAACCTCAACTACTGGACGTTTGGAGACTACCTGGGCATTGGGGCGGGCGCCCATGGCAAGCTGACGTTGCAGGACCGTATACTGCGCCTGGCGCGTCACAAACATCCCGAAACCTACATGCGCACTGCGCTCCAGGGCAACGCCCTCCAGGTGTCGCAGGAGGTGCCTTCCGGCGATCTGCCTTTCGAGTTCATGATGAATGCGTTGCGGTTGCGCCAGGGGTTTCCGGTGGATTTGTTCGAACAGCGTACCGGGTTGCCGCTGGCCGGGATCCTGCCTTCCCTGGCAGCGCTGGAAGAGGAGGGATGGCTGCGGCAAGAAGGGGGTTGGGTCCGTCCCACGGAACGTGGCCAGCGCTTTTTGAATGAATTGCTGCAGCATTTCCTGCCGGAGACATCATGAATGCCTTGAGGTGTGAACTGCGGAAAACTTCGCTGGGCTGGCTGGTGGTGATTGCCAGCGCCCGGGGATTGCGCTGGGTATCCCTCTCCTCCACCCGGGAAAACCTCTGGCATCAGGTGGCGCGCCGGTTTCCCGAAGTGCACTGGAAACCGGGAACCACGTCCCGGCAATTCCTGCAGGGCAGCGGGGTACCGGAGCGCGGTTTCGCACAGTGGGTGGAACAGGTGGTGGAAGCCGTCGAACGTCCTGCCCAGGCCCGCCGCTTACCCCTCGATATCACGGGGACCCCCTTTCAGAAAGCCGTATGGGACCTGTTGTGCGACATCCCTGCGGGATCGGTGCTGACCTACGGCGAGCTGGCCTCCCGGGCCGGGCATCCTCGTGCGGCAAGGGCCGCGGGGAGCGCCTGCGGCGCCAATCCGATCCCCTTCATCATTCCCTGTCACCGTGTGGTTGCTGCGCAGGGGCGGCTGGGGGGGTTCGGGCTGGGACTGGACGTGAAACGGGCCTTGCTGGCGCGGGAAGGCGTCGCAGTTTAGGTTTTCCTGAAGATCAGGTCCCGGACACCGTGGCCCAGGCCCAATCCCCGTTGTTCGAACTTGGTCAGGGGGCGATAGGCGGGGCGTTCGGCATATCCGGCGGTTGTGTTGGCGAGCGTGGGTGTGTTGCCCAGCACCTCCAGCATTTGCACGGCATAATCTTCCCAGTCCGTGGCCAGATGCAGGTACCCGCCTGGGCGGAGGCGGCTGGCCAGCAACCCGACGAAAGGCGGCTGGATCAGGCGGCGCTTGTGGTGGCGCGCCTTGGGCCAGGGATCGGGGAAGAACACGTGGATGCCCTCCAGCAGGTCGGGGGGCAACATGTGGGTGACCACTTCCACTGCATCGTGGTGCATCACCCGCACGTTGGTGATACCGGTGTCGGCCATGCGTTTGAGCAGGCTGCCGATGCCGGGGATGTGGACATCGATGGCGAGAAAATTCGTGTCTGGCCGTTCCTGTGCCAGGGCAACCGTGGTTTCCCCCATCCCGAAGCCGATTTCGAGAACCAGTGGCGCATCCCGGTCAAATCGGGTGGCCCAGGCGGCCCGGTCCAGGGGAGCGGGTGCGTAGGGAATCCCCCAGCGCGGCCAGAGTGTGTCGAAGGCATGCTGCTGTGCCCGGGACATGCGTCCCTGGCGCAGTACGTAACTGCGGATGGGACGTTGGGGGGGCAGGCTCAACGGATCAATCCGTCCGTGGGGGAACTGGGAGAGGCCTGATAGGTTTTTTTCGGCATGCGCCCCGCCAGGTAGGCTTCCCGGCCCGCTTCCACGGCCTTGCGCATGGCGGCTGCCATCCTGACGGGATGCCGGGCCTGGGCAATGGCGGTGTTCATGAGCACGCCCGAACAACCCAGTTCCATGGCAATCGCCGCATCCGATGCGGTTCCCACGCCGGCATCCACGATGACCGGCACCCGTGCGTTGTCGATGATGATGCCAAGATTCCACGGGTTGAGAATGCCCATGCCGGATCCGATCAGGGATGCCAGGGGCATGATGGCCACGCAGCCCAGTTCTTCCAGGCGTTTGGCCAAGATGGGGTCGTCGCTGCAATACACCATGACCTGAAAACCTTCCTTCACCAGGATTTCCGCAGCCTGTAGGGTTTCCACCATGTTGGGAAACAGGGTGTGGGGATCCCCCAGCACCTCCAGCTTGACCAGGGGATGCCCTTCCAGCAGCTCCCGCGCCAGGCGCAGGGTGCGCACGGCGTCCTGTGCCGTATAGCACCCTGCCGTGTTGGGCAGGAGCGTATAGCGGTCAGGGGGGATGACGTCCAGCAGGCTGGGTTCGTCCGGATGTTGGCCGATGTTGGTGCGGCGGATGGCAACCGTCACGATGTCGGCCCCGCTGGCCTCGATGGCAGCGCGGGTCTGCTCGAAATCCGCATATTTTCCGGTACCCACCAGCAAGCGCGAACGCACCGGTTTTCCGGCAAGGATCAAAGGGTCCTGGTTCATGGCATTCCTGTCGAGAGTCAACCGCCGCCTACGGCCACCACGATTTCCACGTGGTCTCCGGAAGCCAGGGCGGTCGTTTCGAAGAGGCTGCGGGGAACGATTTCCCCGTTGCGTTCCACGGCAATCCGACGCTGCCCCAGGTCCAGCCCGGCGATGACCTGGGCCACCGTGGGGGCGGTAGCGAAACGATGCTCTGCACCGTTGATGGTAAGATGAATCACAGCGTTCAACGTCCTTGGAGGTGCCATTCTAGCATGAGGACTGCCGCCGGATCATTGGGCGATGTTTCCAATATGACGTAGAATGCCCATTTCATGCGGGTGTAGCTCAATGGCAGAGCAGAAGCTTCCCAAGCTTACGACGAGGGTTCGATTCCCTTCACCCGCTCCATCCTCCCTCCCTCCTCCCGACTCCCGCGTTGCCGAGCGCCTCATGGCCTGGCAAGTCCGGCATGGGCGACATGACCTGCCCTGGCAGGCAATCGGGGACCCCTACGGCATCTGGGTCTCGGAAATCATGCTCCAGCAGACCCAGGTGGGCGCCGTCATTCCGTATTACCAGCGCTTCATGGCGCGTTTTCCGGACGTGGCGACACTGGCCGCTGCGGACGAAAATACGGTCCTGCAGCATTGGTCGGGGCTGGGCTACTATGCCCGGGCGCGCAACCTGCATCGGGCCGCCCGACAGGTGGTGGCCGACGGGCAAGGGGCCTTTCCCGACAGTGCGGTTGCATGGTGCGCACTTCCCGGGGTAGGCCGGTCGACGGCCGCCGCCATCGTCGTGTTTGCCTACGGGCAGGTGCAGGCGATCCTGGACGGCAATGTGAAACGGGTGTTGACACGCCTGTACGCCCTGGCAGGTGACCTGCGGGCACCGGCCTTCGAACAACGGTTATGGCGTCTGGCCGAACAGTTGCTGCCCGAAACCGGTATCGCGACCTATACGCAGGGACTGATGGACCTGGGGGCGACCGTGTGTACCCGGCGCCAGCCCCGCTGCCAGGCCTGTCCGCTGCAGGAGATCTGCCTTGCCTTCCAGGCCGGCAACGTGCAGGCCTATCCCACGCCCCGTCCCCCAAAGGTATTGCCCGAACGGTCCACACAAATGCTGCTGGTACAGCAGCAGGGTCTCCTGCTGCTGGAAAAGCGTCCGGCGCGGGGCATCTGGGGGGGGCTCTGGAGCTTTCCGGAGACGGCCGTGGGGGAAGATCCTGCCGCCTGGCTCCTGCAGCATCAGGGTCTGCGGGGTCAGGTGGCGGAATCGCTGCCCCTGCTGCGTCACGGCTTCACCCATTACCGCCTCAACATCCATCCGGTCTGCGTGTCGGTGACGGGGAAAACGGCCGGCAAGCCTTCGAACTCTGCCCTGCACTGGTTTGATGTGGCAGGAGTGGCCCAGGCGCCGGT
>JAKBAT010000126.1 GCA_021808815.1 Pseudomonadota bacterium | reverse complement strand
CAGCGTCCTGTCCATGGCCAGCTCCATGATGTGGTATGCGCACTTCCACCCGCGTTCCTGCCCCAGCCCTGCTCGTGATGTTGAACTGCCCCCCCAGCATCACACTGCGTTCCCGCATGCCGAGGAGCCCCAACCTGTTGGAAGTGGTGAGGACCTGTTCATCCATGCCCTGTCCGTTATCCGTGACGGACAGCAGGATTTCATTGGCGTGCTGCTGCATCTCAACAACCACCTGGGTAGCATGGCTGTGGCGGCTTACGTTAGTCAGAGACTCCTGCACGATACGAAAAAGAGCGGTGCTCGTTTCCGGGCTGAAGTTCGGGACCCTGTCAGGACAATGGAATTCGTGGGTGATGCGGGTTCTGGCCGTAAAGGATTCCAGCATCCATTCCAGCGCTGCGGATAACCCCAAATCGTCCAGAATGGCCGGCCGGAGATCGGAAGCAAGCTGATGTGCAGACAGGATGGTGGCACGGGCCAAGCGCTGCAAACTGGCCAGGGAACTCACCCACGTCGCTTCGTCTTTCCGTTCTTCCAATGATTCCAGGCCGAGTTGAATCGCGGTAAGGGACTGCCCGAGTTCGTCATGAAGTTCCCGGGAAATACGCCGCCTTTCCTCCTCTCTTACCGTCTGCAGGTAAGCGTTCAATTCGCGCAACTGTGCCCGGGACTCTCGCAATTCCCGCTCCATTGCCTTGCGGTCTGTAATGTCACGGGAAATGCCGACCGTCCCGGTAACATCGCCTTCCAGGTTGATGAGGGGCGTCTTGATGGTATCGTACCAACGCAGTTCCCCGCTCGGTCCTGGCCGTTTTTCCTCGTAGCGCAGGCGCTCCTTTTTTTTAACGACAGCCCTGTCAGTTGCCATAAAGTGCTGCCCCAATTCCTCTGGCCAGATTTCCATCGGGTTATGCCCCAGGATTTCCCCCTCGGATCGACCTGTGGCCGCGATGAAAGCCTCATTGACCAGGATGTAGCGGGAATCCCGGTCCTTGAGCCATGCCTGATCCGGAATGTGGTTGAGGATCGCTTGCTGGAGTGAGTCAGAGGTTGGGGGTGGTGTGGCTCTGTTCATGGCTGGGCATCCCTTAATACACCTTCACTAAGACTACCGACCCGGTTTTTGCGCGGCAAATCACTGCAATGCACGATTTAAACGCCTCTTGATTCTCGCATAACGGAAAGGATTTTTTGGCCCTTCCTGAAAAATCAGAATTTCCTGATCTCCGAATCAGCCAAATCCGATGCAAATCCCGCGCTCTCCTCCTTATGTTAGGGCTGCAATTCATCGATGCAACCAAAAACGAGGAGAACCTGCATGCATCCCAAGCGACTGAGCGCTGTCCTGCTGACCATCACGTTACCGCTCTTGCCCTGTGCTGGCGCACAAGCTGACGACGGAAACTTTAGCGACCTTTTCACCAACGGGAAAGTCAATGGCTACCTTCGCTCATTTGAGTGGACGAATAGCAATTTCTACAATAGCCCTGTCAACAACAGCATTTTCGTAGCGGGGGGCATGCTCAAGGCTGAAAGCGGTGAACTGGATCACTTCTCGGCAGGGGTGGCCTTCTACACAGCGCACACTCCCCAATCGACGTACAACGATCCCCTGAACTACGACCCCACACTGGGGACCAACCTGGACACCCTGGGCCAGTCCTATATCAACTACCACAATGGCTGGGTGAATGTTCGACAGGGGCGGCAGGCGATCGATACCCCTTTTGCCAACACTGCAGATTACCGGATGATCCCGGCCCTTTATCAGGGCACCACCATGGATCTCACGCCCTCGGAAGACTTCGGGTTTACCTTTGGACGCATCACACGATACAAAAGCTGGACCAGCGCGACCTTCGACCGCACCAATAATGAGACTGCGGGGCCATTCGAGAAGTCCGGTTACCCCTTCCAGAACTTCCCGGGACTTGCCACGACCGGATTCTGGTATGCAGGCGCCCACGATGTACTGAATTTTGGCAGCGAAAAACTGACGAGCCAGCTGTGGTACTACGACTTCATGAACATTGCCCATCTGTCGTTCATCGATGAAAAGCTGTCGTTCAAAGCCATCGGTGATTTCAAGCCATTTGTCGGATTTCAGTACGCCAATGAAAAAAATGACAGTGCGGCACTTTTCGGCGCTGTGGACAGCACCCCCTATGGGCTTCAGATCGGCACCGATTTTGGACAGAACAATGTTGCAGCCGCCGCCATTCACATTCCCGCTCACCCAGGCACCTTCAACAATGGAGGCCTCGCGTCACCCTATACAGATGGATATGGTTCCGCTGCGCTGTTTACAGGCAATATGCTGTTCCCAACGGAAGGCTTGGGGAGTGGAAATGCCTATCAGTTGTCCGGCAGCCATACGTTCAACGAATCCTGGTCTTCCTGGGCAACCTACAACCGCTTTAACCAGACTGCCAGTGCCCTATTGCCGGCCCAGGCCATCGATGAATATGTGGTGAGCTTCTCCTACGCTGCCCATGGCTTCTTCAAAGGATGGAAAGTCATGGACATGCTGGGTTACTCCACCCTTGCGGGCAACAGTTACCATTTCACCCAGAATCGCCTGATGGCACAGTACGGATTTTGATGCAGGGGTGGCAACACCGTATAACGGCTATAAGCACTTCCGCTATGGTCGAGGACAGGTTGTCGGCCATAACGGAAGCTTTATGGTCCGACCACCAATCTCCGCTGAACCCATGGTAACCGACAGAAGTGTCTATTGAGTCGGGGACGATTCAAACGTCCAAACATGGCCTTGGGCGGCATCACCCCCGAAACAGCGGTTGGCCATGGCCGCATAAAAGTCTCTACTTATGAGCCCCACGAAGTAAAGGGGAGATTACCAATGATTTCAGAGGCATGGCAGAAAACTGAAGTACGCTTCAATCATTCGGGGAAACGCTCGACGTGTGTCTCACCTTTGCGCCCGAAATAGGTAACGTGTCGGCCAGTAATCCAGACGGTATAGCTGACACACCCTGCGGCCTGCGATAGTTGTTTGAATTGTGGGTACATAACTTCACCACGCTGTGCCCCGAGAATCGCCACTTTGATTGCTGGTCCTGAAAATGCCACTGCGATTTGTTTATTGGCTGGCACCTGCTTTAGCGTGAGCGTTTCACCACATGGCATGTAGTAGGTCACCCGGCCTGTTCGGTAGTCAACAGCGTAGGATTCAACACCTGCACTGACCAGATTTCCGACAACTTGGCCAAAGTGAATACGCCCCTCGTTTGATGCATTAAACGTTTCTTGGATGAGAGATTCGATTGCGTGTTCCATTTTGCTTTCCTATCGGGTTTGAGGTTATCGGGTGGGGAGTTGTTTTAACTGGTGATGGTCAACCAGTTCTCTCATCAGTGTTGCTATGGATTGGCGCTGCGTACCGGTCAGATGTCCGAAGAAATGGGCGTCGTTTTCGTCCGCGATAGCCGCCAACATCGGTACCATGGTCATACCCGATTTAGTCAGACATATAACCTGCGCCCGCTGGCTATCCTTGGAAACTTGTCGCTCCGCTAATCCCTTAGCTTCAAGCTTCGAAATTACCTTCGAGGCTGCTCCCTTGGTCATTCCAAGAGCGCTAATCAGTTCTGCATGGGTTGTATCCATGCGGCCATAAAGGGAACGCATCGCCACCCACTCTGTCACTGAGATGTCGTGTTCAGCCAGCAGATTTTCGAAACGGCTGGAGACTTGGTTCGACACAAAGCGCAACCAGAAGCCAAGGTGAGATTCGAGTTCGCTAGCCTTAGATGTGTAAGTTTTCCGCATGATTAGGTTTCCATGGAAACAATATCAGTTTAGTTTCCATGGAAACCTAAGTCAAGGGTTTTTTATCAATAGGCGCGAGCCAGCCATAGCAGACGTTCACAAAACTAATCACCGATGTCTGCTTGGGGCACGGAGTGTGAGTAGCGTTTTGGGGAAGCAGCCGTTGAGATTTGTCAGTTCAGTTATGTACGCCGGACGGCAGCTATGGGCACTGCTGTCACTCAATCACCCCGCCCCCAATGGCCGTTCAGGCCGACGACCTGTCCTCGGCCAAAACGGAC
>JAKBAT010000125.1 GCA_021808815.1 Pseudomonadota bacterium | reverse complement strand
TGCAGACAAGGACGGGACCGTGTCCCGTCACTATGGGTCCGAGCGCAATTTGCTGGGCGTCAAGATCGCCCGACGCAATACGTTCATCATCGATCCCGAAGGGCGCATTGCCAAGGTGTACGAAAGCGTGGATGCCGCCAGCAATCCGGCGCAGGTGATTGCGGACCTGACTGAAATGAAAGGAATGCATTGAGCGTCAGTCCTTGATGGTACGTTTGACCCAGTACAGCCACGGCGCCGGTTGCGGCTGCAAGATTTCCCCACAGATGCTGGACATCATTTTGGCCGGGACGGCGGCTGCCCAGAACGACCCCCAGCTCTGGGTCGGGAACGCGTCGCGCGATGATGCCGCGGTATATGCCATCGACGGAGAGCGGGGAGTGGTTTCCACCACCGATTTCTTCATGCCCATCGTGGACGATCCTTTCGACTTTGGCCGCATTGCGGCCACCAATGCCATCAGCGACATTTATGCCATGGGAGGGGATCCGCTCGTGGCTGTCGCCATTCTGGGGTGGCCAGTCCAGTTGTTGCCGCCCGAAGTGGCGCGGGAGGTGGTGCGGGGCGGTCAGGCGGCATGCCAGCTGGCGGGAATTCCCCTGGCCGGCGGGCATTCCATCGATGCGCCGGAGCCGGTTTTTGGGCTGGCAGTGACCGGCCTGGTGGAAAAACGCTGTTTGAAACGCAATGACACGGCGACCGAAGGGTGCTCCCTCTACCTCACCAAACCGCTCGGGGTGGGCATCCTGACCACCGCAGAGAAGAAAGGCCTGCTCCGGCAGGAAGATCTCGGGGTCGCCAGCCACTGGATGTGTACCCTGAACCAGGCCGGGAGCCGCTTCGGGAAGTTGACGGGTGTGCAGGCCATGACGGATGTGACCGGTTTCGGGTTGTTGGGGCACTTGGTGGAAATGGCGCAAGGCAGCAGGTTGACCGCCAGATTGCGTTTTGCTGCCATCCCATGCCTGGAACACCTGGACCACTACATGGCTCAGGGGTGCATTCCGGGCGGGACCCAGCGCAACTTCGACAGTTACGGGCACCAGGTTTCCCCTGTTTCCGCACCGCAAAAAAACCTGCTTTGCGACCCCCAAACCAGCGGAGGCTTGCTCGTGGCGGTGGCGCCCGGGGAAGACCGCGAGTTTCTGGCAGCAGCCTCCGAGAGCGGAACTCCCGCATGGCGGATCGGGGACCTGATCGCGCCGCAACAGCATGTGATCGAGGTGGGTTAGTGCGGGAAGACAGTGCGGATTATCGGGAGATATTGCTCCAGGGGTTCCCCATGCTGGATGTCAGGGCCCCCGTGGAATTCAGGAAAGGGGCCTTTCCAGGGGCAGTCAATCTGCCGCTCCTGGACGACCTGGAACGCCAAAAGGTCGGGACCTGCTATCAACAGCAAGGGCCGCGGCAGGCCCTGGAACTGGGGCACCGACTGGTATCGGGCCCCTTGCGGGAGGCCCGGCTGACCGCCTGGACCGACTTTGCCAGGCATCATCCGCAAGGCTACCTCTACTGCTTCCGGGGAGGCCTGCGCTCACAGATCGTACAGCAATGGATGGCCGAAGCGGGGTATGGCTATCCCCGGGTGAGGGGAGGCTACAAGGCCCTGCGCACCTTCCTGATCGATACCCTGGAATCCGCCGCACGCGATTGTGACCTGTGGCTGCTGGGCGGGTTGACCGGGACGGGAAAGACTGAAGTGTTGGCCCGGACGGGTTCTGCCATCGACCTGGAACGCCATGCCCACCATCGCGGATCCAGTTTCGGGAAAAGAGCCACCCCGCAGCCAACACAAATCGATTTCGAGAACCACCTGGCCATCGACATCCTGCGGCTCAGGGCAACGGGATGTCGACGCTTCGTGCTGGAAGACGAAGGCCCCAGCGTGGGGAGCTGTTCCTTGCCATTCCCCCTGTACCAACGCATGCAGCAGGCCCCAGTGGTATGGCTGGAAGATACGTTTGAAGCGCGGGTCGAGCGCATCCTGCAGGACTACGTCGTCCAGCTCAGGGCCGAGTTCATTGCCCATCAGGGGCCGGATCAGGGGGCCAGCGCTTTTGCGGCACAGTTGCACCACAGCCTGCGCAGTATCGCGAGACGCCTGGGGGGCGAATGCTTCCAGAGGCTTCTGGCCCTCCTGACCGATGCCATTGAGGTCCAGCACCGGAGCGGATCGGTCCACCAGCATCGTGCATGGATCGCCGTGCTGCTGCAGGAGTATTACGACCCCATGTACCTGTTTCAGCTGAAACGCAAGCAGGAGCGGATCGTGTTCAGGGGAACGCAGGCAGAAATCCAGGCGTATTTACGCGAAATTGCAACAGGAATGGGTCCTTGAAGAACTCCCTCCTTCCGCCGCCCTGGTACCTGTATCTAATTGAATGTATGGATGGTTCCCTTTATGCAGGGATTACGACCGATGTGCCCAGGCGGTACCGGGAGCATTGTTTGGGGCTGGGAGCCCGATATACCCGTTCCCATAAGCCCAAGCACTTGGTAGGATCACGTTCGTTCAGCTCGAAATCAGCAGCATTGCGGGCCGAATTGGCCATCAAGCGCCTGTCCAGCCAAAAAAAACGTCTGGCGCTTCATGCGCCTGGTTTTCCCGGGGAAGGGCATGTGCCGACCTACAACACCAACACGAGGAGAAATTGCATGAATAAATCCGAACTCATCGACGCTATCGCCAAAGAAGCCGATCTTTCAAAAGCAGCTGCAGACAAGGCGCTTTCGGCAGCGGTTGAAACCATCGTCAAAGCTGTGGCCAAAGGAGATACCGTCACCCTGGTGGGATTCGGGACCTTCAAGTCCTCCAAGCGGGCTGCCCGTACGGGGCGTAACCCGCAAACCGGCAAGGAAATCAAGATCGCAGCCACCACGGTGCCACGTTTCACTGCCGGCGCTTCCTTCAAGTCTGCAGTGGCAGGGAAGAAAGCCAAGAAAAAATAACCAAGCGTTCGCGGTATCCATTGCGGGCTCAGGGATTCCCTCACGTGCAGGGCCCTGAGCCCATTTCTTTGGGGAGGGAGGTCGCCAGACGGCCCTTATTCGAACCGGACGAAATTCTCGGCAAGGGCAAGTTCGCCAAAACGCGCGATCAAGCCATCCAGTTCTTCCAACAAGGTGTTTTCTTCCTCTTCCTCGATGGCCCCGTTTCCCGCGAGTGCCGAGGCAACACCTGACAACACGGCCTGACGGACCCCGGCGAGCGTCAGGGGGATGTCCTCATAGATATCGTCACTGGCCACGGTCTCGATGACCTGCGACAACGCTTCGCTGGCTTCATGCTGAACGAATTCGATGGCCAGGGCATGGGCACCGTATTCTTGGATCAAGGCTTCCAGTTCGTCCGGCAGCGACTCGTCCAGATCAAAATGGTGCATCCGTTCGGATTCAGAAAAGGCGGAAGGCAGCATGTGTCCCACCCAGGTGCGTACGGCCTCCAGCGACAGGGGTTCCTCCGCATCCAGGTCATTGGTCAGGCGTTCGATGATTGCGGATAATTCTGGACTGATGCGCGTGGAGACATCGATGGGCTGATGATTCATGGGGCCTCCCTGTAAGCACTGGAACGTCAGGAAATTTCCCGTGGGGACACGATTTCCAGTGTACCAGAGGGCAGCAGCGCAACAGGCTCCGATACTGTAAAAAATTGCGGAATTTCGGCACGCCAGCTTCCCGCGGGGTAGGATGTCACCAAGGCTTTGATTGCGATAGGAGGTCCCCTCCTGGAATGATGTTTCAGATGAGAGCGCCTGCAGTGGCGGGGATGTTTTATCCGGGTGCAGCCCATGCCCTGGACCGGGACGTGCGTCGCCTGCTGGAGCAGGCGCAGGCGCTTGCCAGTGGGCTGGGTCCCAAGGCACTGATTGTTCCCCACGCCGGTTACGTGTATTCGGGCCCGATCGCGGCCAGCGCTTATGCCACCCTGGTCCATGCCCAGCATATCCGTCGCGTGATCCTGCTGGGGCCTGCCCATCGCGTCGCCCTGCATGGGATGGCCCTGTCAGGCGCCGAAATGTTCTCGACCCCTCTGGGTACCGTCAGGGTGGATCAGGCGGGAGAAGCGGCCATTGCCCATTTACCCGGGGTGATCGTGAGCCCGGCC
>JAKBAT010000124.1 GCA_021808815.1 Pseudomonadota bacterium | reverse complement strand
GATCGAAATGAAACCGTGATCCGTGGCCTCATGGCACGCCGTGCAGGCGTGCGAGAGGCTGTCATAGGCGCGGACAAAGCGGGCGGAATCCTTGCCCGCAATCGCGTTTTCGAGCTGGGCGATAGGTTCAGCGGTCATCGGCTCGATGATCTTGGCGATGGGTTTGCCCTTGAATTCCGGCTGGTACCTGGCTGCGTCCCCGAAGGCTTCTTTCAGCTCGTCCAGCTCGTAGGCGGCGAGCTGCCAGTTCTTGCCTTTACCGGCGAACCACAGTTTGGCGTGTCGCACCTGAATGGCGCTCATGAATTCGCCGAGCCCTGGTGTGTAGCGTTGTGACGGTTGGGGTGATGTTTCCGGCGCTGCGGCTGTTGAGACGCTGTAAGAAAAAGCGAACAAGACAGGCGCGACCAACGCAAAAAAGAACCTCATGGTGACTCCATGCATGGGGTGGGGTCTTATTGTATCGTGTTTCGATATCGGAATACGATAATTGATTTCTTGAAAGGAAGTCCGCCACCACGTCAACGGCGACGGCCTTTCCCCTTCAGAACATGACGCGGTACCCGCCTCCGTCTGCGGCCTTCAGCCGCACTTGCTGTCGCCGCAGTTGAGGCAGGTGAGGCAGCCGTCCATCTTGACCACGGCCTGGGTGGAACATTTGGCACAGAGGGTGGCGCCTGCCGGGAAGCCTGACTCGGCCCCGCCCGTGGTCTGGGGCTGGCGTTCCACGTATTCCTGGCGCTTGGCGTCGAGAAAGGCCTTTTGCTGCGCTTCCTGCTCCGGACGTTTGAGCATGCCGATTTCATGCAGGTGCTCGCGCAATACTTCCCCGATTTCCGCCACCAGGCTGGGAATGTATTTCCCGCCTTTCTTGAAGTAGCCCCCCTTGGGGTCGAACACGCTCTGCAGCTCTTCCACCAGGAAAGTGATGTCGCCCCCCTTGCGGAACACGGCGGACATGACGCGCGTGAGCGCCACGATCCACTGGAAATGTTCCATGTTCTTCGAGTTGATGAAAATCTCGAAGGGGCGGCGGTGTTCCTGGGGCGTGCCCTCGTTCATCACCACATCGTTGATGGTGATGTAGAGGGCATGGTCGGTGACCGGCGTCTTGATCTTGTAGGTGTTGCCCACCAGCTTGTCGGGGCGCGACAGGGGCTCGCCCAGCTGGTGGATATCCGCAGTTTTCAGGGGGGGCGTTTCGGCAGTCCCCTCGGCGTTGTCGGTGACCACGGCATACCCGGTGATTTTCCTGTCGATCTTGAGTGTCATGAAAACTCCTGCTTCAGAACTTGCCGTAATAGCCTTCTTTCAAGGCGTCGTAGAGGTTGGCGGCACTGTGGAGCTCGCCATCATATTCGATGGTCTCGTTGCCTTTGGCTTCCACGGTGCTGCCATCTTCCAGGGTGAAGCGATAGGTGGTGTTCTCCAGGTCCTTTTCCGTCACCAGCACGCCCTGGAACGCCTCCGGATTGAAACGGAAGGTGGTGCAACCCTTGAGGCCCTGTTCGTAGGCGTAGAAATAGATGTCCTTGAAATCCTCGTAAGGATAATCCGTGGGCACGTTGATGGTTTTGGAGATGGAGCTGTCGATCCATTTTTGTGCCGCTGCCTGGATGTCCACATGGGCGCGGGCCGCAATGGTGGAGGAATCCACGAAATAGTCCGGCAGGCGGGTATCACCGCCTTCGGCGAAGGGCATGGCCCGGGGATTGACCATGGCGCGATAGGCCAGCAGCTCGTAGGAGTACACGTCCACCTTTTCCTTGGACTTCTTGCCTTCGCGGATGACGTTGCGGCTGTAATGATGGGCGAAGGAAGGTTCGATGCCATTGCTCGCATTATTGCCGAGCGACAGGGAAATGGTGCCGGTGGGCGCGATGGAACTGTGGTGGGTGAAACGCACGCCTTCCGTGGCGATGCGTTCGCGCAGGGCTTCCGGGAACTGCTGCAGGTAGCGGCTGTAGCGTCCCAGCAGGACCTTGCCTTTCACGCGATCGCCCAGGCGGATGCCATCCGCGGCCATTTCGGGGCGTTTGGCCAGCAGTTCGGAGGTCACCTCGAACTCCTCTTCCATGATGGGCGCCGGGCCTTTTTCCGCGGCCAGGTCGAGTCCCATGTGCCAGCCTTCCTCGGCCATCACGCGCGTGACCTCTTCCGTAAACTGCAGCGAGTCGGGCGAACCGTAGGTCATCTTGAGCAGGGTCAGGGTGGAGCCCAGGCCCAGGTAGCCCATGCCGTGGCGGCGCTTGCGCCGGATTTCTTCCTGCTGCTGTGCCAGCGGCAGGCCGTTCACGTCCACCACGTTGTCCAGCATGCGCGTGAAAATGCGCACCACTTCACGGTATTCCTCCCAGTCGAAATGGGCCTCATCCGTGAAAGGCGCACGCACGAACCGGGTCAGGTTGATGGAGCCCAGCAGGCAGGCGCCATAGGGCGGCAGGGGCTGTTCGCCGCAGGGGTTGGTGGCGCGAATGTTTTCGCACCACCAGTTGTTGTTCATTTCGTTGACGCGGTCGATGAGGATGAACCCCGGTTCGGCGTAGTCGTACGTGGACGACATGATCACGTCCCACAGGCGGCGTGCCTTGAGGGTCTTGTACACGCGGCAGGCGACGCGCCCGTCGTCGCGCGTGACGTACTTGCCCTTGACCGGCCATTCGCGCCAGACGATGTCGGGGGCCAGCAGGGGGTTGATGCTATCCGTGTCGGCCTCGGCCTGGGTGATGGGGAAGGCGAGCCGCCAGTCACCATCGGCCTTGACCGCTTCCATGAACTCGCGCGTGATGAGGCAGGACAGGTTGAACTGGCGCAGGCGCCCCGCTTCGCGTTTGGCCCGGATGAAATCCACCACGTCCGGGTGGGCAATGTCGAAGGTGGCCATCTGGGCACCGCGCCGTCCTCCGGCCGAGGAGACGGTGAAACACATCTTGTCGTAGATGTCCATGAAGGACAGGGGGCCGGAGGTATAGGCGCCTGCGCCCGCCACGAAGGCCCCGCGCGGGCGCAGGGAGGAAAACTCATAGCCGATGCCGCAACCGGCCTTGAGGGTGAGCCCGGCTTCATGCACTTTTTCCAGGATGCCGTTCATGCTGTCTTCGATGATGCCGGACACCGTGCAATTGATGGTGCTGGTGGCGGGTTTGTGTTCCAGGGCCCCGGCGTTGGAGGTGATGCGCCCGGCCGGAATGGCCCCGCGCCGCAGGGCCCAGAGAAACCGTTCGTACCAGTAGGCCTGCTTTTCCGTTGTGATTTCCGTGTCCGACAACGCCTTGGCCACCCGCTGGTAGGTGTCGTCGATGTCCCGGTCCACGGGATGCCCCTGCTTGTTTTTCAGACGGTATTTTTTGTCCCAGATGTCCTGCGAGACGGGTTGCATGGCCACTTCAGAAGTGGCATCCCGTGTGGGTTTGACGGCGGTTAGCATGGGTCCCCTGGATATGGTTATTGGTGTGGGATGTGTCACAAAACCACAATATCTTGTGGTCGGAGGCAAAAGTAGCCCTTTTTATAGGGGTCGTCAATCCCCAAGGACGGATGCGGGTTTCAGAGGCGTTGCAGGACCGACTGCATGATCCGGAAGTAGAACCGGCGGGGCAGGCAGCGCAGCACATGGAGGAGCAGGGTGAAGCGTTTGGGGAAGTGGATGTCGAAATCGCCGCGTTCCAGGCCCCGCACGATGCGTCCGGCGGCCGCCTCGGCCGAGAGCAGGGCCGGCATGGGGAAAGCGACGCCGGCCGTCATGGGCGTGGCCACGAAACCGGGGCAGATGCGGTAGACGGACAGGCCCAGGGGGCGGAGTTCCAGATACAGGCCTTCGCACAGGTTGTTGAGGGCGGCCTTGCCGGGGGCATAGGCCAGTGCACGGGGCAACCCGTTGAGGCCGGCGACGCTGCTGACGAACGCCAGTCCCCCGTGACCCTGGCGCCGCAGTGCCGGCAGGACTGCAGCCAGCAGGTGGTAGGCCCCGGTCAGGTTGGTGTCCAGTGCCTGGCGGGCCACCGGCCAGGACAGGAGATCGAATTCCCGGGGGCTCAGGGCGTCATAGACGCCGGCGGCCATGAAGACCAGGTCCAGGCCTCCCCCGTCGGACAGGAGCGTATGGGCGGCGGCGGTCACGTCC
>JAKBAT010000018.1 GCA_021808815.1 Pseudomonadota bacterium | reverse complement strand
ACGGCATGGTGTTCCGTGCCTTCCATAACCAACTGATTCTGAACGTATTGATTGTCCCTGCGAGAAGGTGGCCCGTATCTTGCTCAGCAACAGGCAGGCGAGCACGGAAATGGAACCACAATCACTGCGCCGCCAAATCTGCGGAGCTAGGGCATGAAGAAAATGAATCTGGTGGTCATCGGTAACGGGATGGCGGGCATCCGGGCGATCGAGGAATTGCTGAAACTTGCACCGGATCTGTATGAGATCACGGTATTCGGGTCCGAGCCCTATCCCAATTACAACCGCATTCTGCTGTCTCCGGTGCTGGCAGGGGAACAGACCGTGGCGGAGATCATCCTCAATCCACTGGACTGGTACGCCGGGCACGGCATCCGCCTGCATCTGGGCAAGACCGTGGGGCGCATCGATCGGGTGCGCCGCGAAGTGGTGGCGGAGGACGGGACGATCGCCCCTTATGACCGCCTGCTGCTGGCCACCGGATCCACACCATTCATCTTGCCGGTTCCCGGCAGGGACCTGGCCGGCGTGATCACCTACCGGGACATCCACGACACCGAGTGCATGATCGCGGCAGCCCGCCAGTATCGTCATGCCGTGGTGATCGGGGGGGGATTGCTGGGCCTCGAAGCGGCCAACGGTCTGAAGCAGCGCGGCATGGAAGTGACGGTGGTGCATCTGGCGGACTGGCTGCTGGAACGCCAGCTCGATCCGGCGGCGGCGGGCCTGTTGCAGGAATCCCTGGAGGCGAAGGGATTGCAGTTCAGGTTGTCCACCCAGACCACCGCCCTGCTGCCCGATGCCTCGGGCAGCCGTGTGGGCGCGGTCCAGTGCAAGGATGGCAGCCAGATTCCCGCCGACCTGGTGGTCATGGCCGCGGGGATCCGCCCCAACACGGCTCTCGCCGAGGCGGCCGGACTGGCCTGCGATCGCGGCATCCTGGTGAGCGACACCCTGCAGACCTTCGACCCGCGCATCTACGCCGTGGGGGAATGCGTGAAACACCGCGGCATTGCCTATGGGCTGGTGGCCCCCCTGTTCGAACAGGCCAAGGTCTGTGCCAACCATCTCGCCCTCATGGGCATCGGGCGCTACACCGGGTCGATCACCTCCACAAAACTGAAAGTCACCGGCGTCGACCTGTTTTCTGCTGGCCAATTCATGGGCGGTGAGGACACCGAGGAAATCACCCTGTCCGATCCCGTGGGAGGGGTCTACAAGAAACTCGTCCTGAAGGGTGACCAGCTGGTGGGCGCCTGCCTGTACGGGGATACCAGCGATGGCACCTGGTATTTCAAGCTGCTGCGGGAAGGCCGCAACATTGCCGAGCTGCGTGACCACCTCATGTTCGGGGAAAGCAATATCGGCGACGTGGGCCACGAAGGGCACAACAAGGCCATGGCCATGGCCGATACCGACGAGGTGTGCGGTTGCAACGGGGTGAGCAAGGGCACCATCGTCAAGGCCATCCAGGAGCAAGGGTTGTTTACGCTGGAGGATGTGCGCAAGTGCACCAAGGCCAGCGGTTCCTGCGGGTCCTGCACCGGGCTGGTGGAGCAGATCCTGATGAACGTGCTGGGCGCGGACTATTCGGAAACGCCCGCAAAAAAGGCCCTGTGCGGTTGTACCGACCATACCCACGAGGAAATCCGCCGTGCCATCCGCGAACACCACCTGCTGTCGCAACAGGCCGTACAGCGTTTCCTGGAATGGCGCACGCCCAACGGGTGTGCCACCTGCCGTCCCGCCATCAATTACTACCTGATTGCCACCTGGCCCCATGAAGCCCAGGATGATCCCCAGTCGCGTTTCATCAACGAACGGGCCCATGCCAACATTCAGAAGGATGGCACCTTCTCGGTGGTGCCGCGCATGTGGGGCGGCCTCACCAACCCGGCCGAGTTGCGTCGCATTGCCGATGTGGCCGAGAAATACCACGTCCCCACCGTCAAGCTCACGGGCGGGCAACGCATCGACCTGCTGGGCATTCGCAAGGAAGACCTGCCGGGCGTGTGGAAAGACCTGGACATGCCTTCCGGCCACGCCTATGGCAAGTCCATCCGTACGGTCAAAACCTGCGTGGGGGACGAGCACTGCCGCTTTGGTACCCAGTCCTCCATGAAGATGGGGGTGGATCTGGAACGAATGCTCTTCGGGATGTATTCCCCCCACAAGGTGAAGCTCGCGGTCTCGGGTTGCCCGCGCAACTGTGCGGAAGCCGGCATCAAGGATGTGGGCGTGATCGGTGTGGACTCCGGCTGGGAAATCTACGTGGCGGGTAACGGCGGCATCAAGACCGAAGTGGCGCAGTTTTTGTGCAAGGTCAAAACCGACGTGGAAGTGCGGGAGGTTTCGGGCGCATTCCTGCAGCTCTATCGCGAAGAGGGCTGGTACCTGGAGCGGACTGTCCATTTCGTGGCCCGCGTCGGCATGGACGTGGTGCGCAAGCGCATCGTGGACGATGCCGAAGGGCGGCAGGCGCTTTTCGAGCGTCTGCTGTTTGCGTTGAAAGGGGCTCCGGACCCCTGGAAGGAAACGGCGGCGGCGGGGGTGGATTGGCGACAGTTCGCACCGGTCCCCCTTTCCCGGGAACTGGAAGGGGTGGGGTCATGAGCATGGTGGCAGTGCACGAGGAGTGGCGGGCGGTACTGGCGCTGGACGAAGTGCCCGGGTTGGGTGCCCGTGTGGTGGAAGGGGCCGCGATCGGCCCGGTGGCGGTATTCCGGACCGATGAGGGGGTTTTTGCCCTGCGGGACCGGTGTCCCCACAAGGGGGGACCCCTGTCGCAGGGGCTGGTGCATGGCCGCCATGTGACCTGCCCCTTGCATGGATGGAATATCGATCTCGCCAGCGGCGCAGCCTTGGCGCCGGACGAGGGATGTGCAGGCAGGCTGTCGGTGCGGGTGGAAGGGGGTCTGATTTATCTCAAGCCGGCGGAACTCGCAGGTACGCCATGAACCCGGGCTTCCCTCAGGAGCCCGTGGCGCCGGTACATACCGTGCGCAGCACCTGCTGCTATTGCGGCGTGGGTTGCGGCCTGCTGGTGGATGTGGCGGAAGAGGCGGCGGGACGCCTCGCCATATTGCAGGTGCGTGGCGATCCCGACCATCCCGCCAACTGGGGACGGCTGTGCAGCAAGGGGGCCACCCTGCATCTGACGGCGCAGTCCTGGCGCTACGACCAGTCACGGGTGGCCGTTCCCGAATTGCGCAAGGAGCGTGGCGAGGCCCGTCGCACCGCCACATGGGAGGAGGCGCTCGATTTCACGGCCCGGCGTTTTGCCGACATCGTGCGGGAACACGGTCCGGACGCCGTGGGGTTTTACGTGTCGGGACAGTTGCTCACGGAAGACTATTACGTGTTCAACAAGCTCGCCAAGGGCCTGGTGGGCACCAACAACATCGATACCAATTCGCGGCTGTGCATGTCCAGTGCCGGGGCGGGGTACAAGCAAACCCTGGGCGCGGATGCACCACCCTGCTGCTACGAGGACATCGACCATGCCCAGGTGATCTTCATCACGGGTTCGAACACGGCCTTCGCCCACCCCGTCCTGTACCGGCGCATCGAGGCAGCCCGTGCGCGCAACCCCGGGCTCAAGGTGATCGTGGTGGATCCCCGGGCCACCGACACGGCGCAGGAAGCCGATCTGTTCCTGCAGATCGCGCCGGGCACCGACATCGCGCTGCATCACGGCATGCTGCATCTCATGCTGTGGGAGGGCTGGATCGATCGGGATTTCATCACGGCGCACACCGAGGGGTTCGAGGCCCTCCGGCAACGGGTGGCGGAATATACGCCCCGGGCCGTGGCGCAGCGTTGCGGCATTTCCGTGGAACAGCTGCAAACGGCAGCCCGCTGGTTTGCCCAATCGCCGGCCACCCTGTCCCTGTATTGCCAGGGCCTCAACCAGTCCGCGGCAGGGACCGCCAACAATGCCACGCTGATCAACCTGCATCTGGCCACGGGCCAGATCGGCAAGCCGGGTGCGGGACCCTTTTCCCTCACGGGGCAACCCAACGCCATGGGAGGGCGGGAAGTGGGGGGGATGGCGCACCTGCTGCTGGGGCATCGCGAAGTGGCCAATCCCCGGCATCGGGAGGAGGTGGCGGCTTTCTGGGATGTGCCCGCCCTGCCCGCCACGCCGGGACTCACGGCCGTCCCCATGTTCGAGGCCTTGCGCACGGGCCGTCTCAAGGCAATCTGGATCGTGTGCACCAACCCGGCCCAGTCGTTGCCCGATCAGAACAAGGTGCGTGAAGCGTTAGCCCAGGCCGAATTCGTGGTGGTCCAGGAGGCCTACCGGGACACGGCCACGGTGCCCTTTGCCGATGTGCTGTTGCCGGCCACGACCTGGGCCGAAAAAGGCGGGACGGTCACCAACTCGGAGCGGCGCATCAGCCGGGTACTGCCTGCCCTCCCCCCCTTCGGGATCGCACGGGAGGACTGGGCCATTGCCGTGGCGGTGGGACGCCGGCTCGAAGCGTTGCTCGGGCGTGCCACCCGGGCAGGGGCCAGCCTGTTTCCCTATGAGGATGCGGAATCCATCTGGTGCGAGCACCGCGACAGCACGGCGGGCCGGGATCTGGATATCACGGGAATGTCCTATGCGTTGCTGGAGCAGGTGGGTCCCCAGCAATGGCCGATGCCGGCGGGGGCGGAACGGGGCCGGGCGCGGTTGTACGAGGAGGGCCGTTTTGCCACGGACAATGGCCGGGCCCGTTTTGTGGACGTGCCGGACCGGGCCGTGGCCGAACCGGTGGACGCCCGTTATCCCTTTGCGCTGACCACCGGACGATTGCGGGATCAGTGGCATGGCATGAGCCGCACCGGCACGCTGGCGCGCCTGTATGCCCATGCGCCCGAACCGGTGGTGCAGATGCATCCCGCAGATGGCCGGCGCCTGGGGTTCGCGGAAGGGGACCTGGTGCACGTGACCAGCCGTCGCGGCAGCCAGGTGCTGCCCGTGCAGTTTTCCGATGAGCTGTCCGCCATGCAATGTTTCATTGCCATGCATTGGGGCGAGGAACGTGTGGCCGGCAAGGCAGGCGGGGCACCGGGGTATGGCGTCAACACGTTGACCCTGCCGGCCCTCGATCCCGTCTCCGCCCAACCGGAGCTCAAGCATGCGGCGGTGCGACTGCTCAAGGCCGAACTGCCCTGGCGCCTGACGGCATTTGCCTGGCTGCCGCAGTCGCGGGCCCTGACCGTGCAGGCGTCATTGCGTCCCTGGCTCCAGCGCAGCGCCTTCGGCACTACGGTGCTGTTCGGCCATGAAACCGGCGACACCGCGGAACCCGTGGGGGTGCTGTTGCGCCTGGCGGACTACGAACCCGGGGACAGCGCATTGGTCACGGCCGTCGCAGCGGCCTTCGATCTGGAGGAGAACATCCCGGGCGTGCTGTGCTACCAGGATCGACGCCGGGGCATCCGGCGCATCATCCGGGTGGGCCAGGACCCTGCGCGGCGCGGCAGGCTGGAAGCGGTGCTGGTCACCGGCGAACCGGCACAGGTGCTGGCTGCGGCCTGGCTGCGGGATTTCCTCGAATCCGGAGTCGCGGTGGAAGGCCTGGGCCGGATGCTGCTGACCCCCGGCAAAACCCCGCCCCAGGCGCCGCGTCCCCGCGGAAAAGTCATCTGCAGCTGCCTCAACGTATCCGAACCGGCCATTGCCGCCACCCTCGCCGCGCAGCCCGCGACCCTCGGAGACGCAGAACGGCTGTCCGCCTTGCAGGCGACCCTGCAGTGCGGCACCCAGTGCGGATCCTGCGTGCCGGAACTGAAGCGCCGGATTGCCCTGCAGCGTGCCGCGGGGGCGTCGGGCAGGAAAGAATCTACTGAAGGAGATCGTCATCATGGAACGTAAATCGTTTTTGCAGGCCGGACATACGCCCACCCTGATCGCAGCATTTCTATATTTCGATCTGGCCTTCATGGTCTGGGTGATCCTGGGCCCCCTGGGCGTGCAGATTGCCCGCGACCTGGGCCTCGACCATGTGCAGAAAGGGCTCATGGTGGCGACCCCCGTGTTGTCGGGAGCCGCCCTGCGCATCGTGCTGGGCCTCATGGTGGATCACCTCAATGCGCGCATCACCGGCATCGTGGGGCAGGTGGCCGTGATCCTCGCGCTCTTCGTGGCATGGTGGTGGGGGGTGCACAGTTACGAACAGGTGCTGGTCCTGGGGCTGTTTCTGGGCATTGCCGGCGCTTCGTTCGCCGTGGCCCTGCCCCTGGCGTCGCGCTGGTATCCGCCCGAGCACCAGGGCAAGGCTCTGGGCATTGCGGGCGCCGGCAATTCCGGCACGGTGCTCGCGGCCCTGTTTGGGCCTGCCCTGGCCACGCTCTACGGCTGGAACAACGTGTTCGGCCTGGCCCTGATTCCGCTGGTGCTGGTGCTGGTGGCATTCCTGCTGATGGCGAAAGATGCGCCCGACGCGCCGCCGCCCAAGCGCCTGGTGGAATACCTGCAGGTGCTGAAAGACCGGGATGCCTGGTGGTTCATGTTTTTCTACTCCGTCACGTTTGGGGGATTCGTGGGCCTCGCGTCCTCGCTGACCATCTATTTCAACACCCAGTACGGCCTTGAACCCAAAACGGCCGGCCTGTTCACGGCGGCCTGCGTGTTTGCGGGTTCCCTCGTGCGCCCCATGGGCGGCGCCCTGGCGGACCGGTTCGGCGGCATTCGCATGCTGACCGGCGTTTACCTGACCGCGACCCTGGCGCTCGCCATTGTGGGCGTGGGACTGCCCCAGGCCTGGATGGCCCTGCTGGGATTCGTGTTTGCCATGCTGTCGCTGGGCATGGGGAACGGGGCCGTGTTCCAGCTGGTGCCCCAGCGCTTCCGCCGGGAAATCGGCGTGATGACCGGCCTGGTGGGCATGGCGGGAGGCGTGGGAGGGTTTTATCTCGCCTCCAGCCTGGGCTATTCGCGCCAGATGACGGGCAGCTACATGGCAGGGTTCTATGTCTTTGCCGGGCTGGCCGTGCTGGCGCTCGTGGGGCTCACGGCCATCAAGCAGCGCTGGAGGACCACCTGGGGAGCGTCGCACCTGACCGGTGCCCGGATTTGAGCTCGGGTACACTGGGGCATGGCATCCGCATTCCTCCTGGGGTTCAGCTCGCTCGCCGGGCCGTGTCCGCGCAATGAGGATTTTTGCGGTGCCGTGACGCCGCAAGGCATCGAGCTGGAAAACAAGGGAATGCTGGCCGCGGTGGCCGATGGCCTGGGAGGGCATGTGCAGGCGCGCGAAGCCTCCGAATACGTGGTGCGCGGGTTGCTGGCCGACTATTACGCCACGCCGGACACCTGGGGCATTTTCCATGCCTTCGATACCGTCATCCAGTCCCTCAACCGCTGGCTGGTGGCCCAGAACCAGTCGCTGCGCCACACTGCCGGCATGGCCACCACGCTGTCGGCGCTGCTGTTGCGGGGTGGCCGCTATTACTATGCCCACGTGGGGGATACGCGCATTTACCGCTGGCGTGGGCAACGTCTGCAACGCCTCACCCAGGACCATGTTTGGGACCATCCCGAGCTGCGCAGCGTGTTGTCGCGTGCCGTGGGGCTGGATAGCACCCTGACCATGGATTATGGCGACGGCGAGCTCATGGCCGGGGACGTTTTTCTGGTCTGTTCTGACGGGGTCTGGCATCCCCTGGGGGAACGGCAGCTGGTGGCATTGTTCGAGGCTGGCGCGGACGACCCCCAGCAGCTTGCCGAGCGCCTGACCCTGGCGGCCTTGAATGGGGGCGGGGAGGACAACAGTACGGCACTGGTGATGGCGGTCCGGAACGTCCCGCCCACGGGGTTGCGCGACACCCTGGCCCAAACCAGCCGCCTGCCCCTGCCCGACCGGTTGCGTCCGGGGGATGAGGTGGACGGGATCGTCATCGAAGGCCTCCTGCATGCCTCGCGGGTGACGGTGTTGTATGCGGGCCATGTCACGGCGACCGGGCAGCGTTGCGTGCTGAAAACCCTCCGTCCGGGCAGCGATGCCACCGACGCGGCCGCCCTGGCACACGAGGAATGGCTGGCACGGCGGGTGGTGGATGCGGCGTTCCCCCAGGTGATTCCGGTGTCAGGGCGCAGCTACCTGTACTACCTGATGACCTGGCACGACGGGGCCACCCTTGGACAATGGCTGCGTGACGGACGCCACTTCGCCCCGGCGGAGGCCATCGACGTGGGGATGCGCCTGCTCAGGGGGCTCGGCGCCTTGCACCGGTTGTCCATCGTGCACCGGGACATCAAGCCCGACAACGTGCACCTGGGAGCAGAAGGCCGCCTGCGCCTGCTCGACCTGGGGGTCGCGGCTTCCGACGGGCAGGATTTCGGCGAAATCAACAATCCCGGCACGCCCAGCTACATGGCCCCCGAGCTGCATGCGGGCCAGGAGGCCACGCCGGCCTCGGATCTCTATGCCTGCGGCGTGACGTTGTACGAGATGCTGACCCGGAAATTCCCCTATGGCGAAATCGAGCCCTTTCAGCACCCCCGCTTTGGCGATCCCGTGCCCCCCACGCGCTACCGGCCGGACATTCCCGGCTGGCTGGAAGCGGTGCTGCTCAAGGCAGTGGCCCGTGATCCCGGAGCGCGTTACGAAACGGCGGAAGAGTGCGTGCTGGCGCTGGAAAGGGGGGAACACGGCCGCTGGCAGGCTCCCCGCAAATCCTCCCTGCTGCAGCGCGATCCTGCGCGGGTGTGGAAACTCCTGGGGGCCGTGTCCCTGGTGGTGAACGCGTTGCTGTTCTATCTGTTGCTGGCGCGCTGAATCAGAACGGGATGTCGTCCGGGAAATCGTCGAACTTGCCGCCGGATTTGCCCGGTGCGCTGCCACCGCCCGCAGGGGGCATTTCAGCGCTGGCAGTGCCTCCCCCGGTACGGCTGCCCAGCATTTGCATGCGGTCGGCCACGATTTCGGTGGTGTATTTGTCCTGGCCGTCCTTGTCCTGCCATTTGCGGGTTTGCAGCCGCCCTTCCACGTAGACCTGGCTGCCCTTCTTGAGGTATTCGCCGGCAATTTCGGCGAGCTTGCCGAAGAAGGCCACACGGTGCCATTCGGTGCGTTCCTGCTTTTCACCACTCTTGTCCTTCCAGACGTCGGTGGTGGCCACGCTGACGTTGGTGATGGCACCGCCGTCCGGCATGTACCGCACTTCGGGGTCGCGCCCCAGATTACCCACCAGAATCACTTTGTTGACCGATGCCATGATAGTGCTCTCCCTAAGGTTGGCGTGCTTGTTTGATCTGCATGGGCCAGGCCACCATCAGCCAGAGGATGGTGAGGGCCCCACAAAAAACCGGTACGGCATTGGGGCCCCAGTGCTTGGACAGCAGTCCGGCCAGTGCGCCGCCACAGAAGGCACCCATGAACTGGATGCTGCTGTAGACGCCGGTGGCCGTGCCTTTGGCCCCGGGTGGTGTGACCACGGTGACGAGCGAGGGCAGGCTGGCCTCCAGCACGTTGAAGGCCACGAAAAACACCGTGAGGGCGCTGGCAATGCCGCGGACGCTGTCCAGCCCGGCAAAGAGCATGCCCTGGGCGGCCAGGAGCGCGGCCACGGAAACCAGGAACACGTTCTTGCGCCATTTGCCGTGGGAAAGGGCCACGCCCGGAATCATGAGGATGAAGGAGCCCCCCATCACCGGCAGGTACAGCTTCCAGTGGTCCCCCTGAGGCAGGCCGGCCTGTACCAGGGCGGAGGGTACCACCACGAAGGTGGCCATGAGGCTGGCGTGCAGCACGAAAATGCCCCAGTTCAGGCGCAGCAGCTCTACCAGGCGCAGTACCTGTCCAATGGACGCCCGTTCGGCCGGCTGTGCCGACCGAACGGGGTCGGGCACGACCCACAGGGCCACCGCAATGGCCGCCAGGGCGAGGACGCCCGTGAGCGTGAAGATGCCGGGAATGCCGATCAGGGGATACAGGGCCGGGGCCAGCACCATGGAGATGCTGAACGTGATGCCGATGGTGATGCCGATCAGGGCCATGGCCTTGGTGCGGATCTCTTCCCGCGTCAGGTCGGCCGTGAGGGCAATGACGGCGGCCGAAATGGCGCCGGCGCCCTGGATGATGCGGCCCAGGATGATGCCGCCGATGCTGCCGGCCATGGCCGCAACGAAACTGCCCAGGGCAAAGACCACCAAACCTCCTGCAATGACGGGTTTTCGTCCGATACGGTCCGACAGCCAGCCCAGGGGAATCTGCAACAGGGCCTGGGTCAGGCCGTAGGCGCCGAGCGCGATGCCCACCAGCGTCTTGTCGTCTCCTCCCGGCAGATGGGCGGCGTACAGGGCAAATACCGGCAGGATAATGAACATGCCCAGCATGCGCAGGCCGAAGATACTGGCCAGTGCCATGCTGGCGCGCCATTCGAGCGGGTTCATTTTATGACGGGTTTTCATGGGGGCAGGGCGAGATAAAGTAAAATTCCAGGCGTATATTAACAGGTTCACTTCCAACCCAGTACGTAGTGGCGGCCCATACACGTGACTCGATCATTCCTGCGCATCCGGGGTGCACGCACCCATAACCTGAAAAACGTCGATCTGGACATTCCCCGCCAGCAGCTGGTGGTGATCACCGGACTCTCCGGATCGGGCAAGTCGTCCCTGGCCTTCGATACCCTGTATGCCGAAGGCCAGCGTCGTTACGTGGAGTCCCTGTCGGCCTACGCGCGCCAGTTCCTCCAGCTGATGGAAAAGCCCGATGTGGACCTGATCGAGGGCCTGTCGCCTGCCATCTCCATTGAGCAGAAGGCCACCAGCCATAATCCCCGTTCCACGGTGGGCACGGTGACCGAAATCCACGATTATTTGCGCCTGCTCTTTGCCCGTGTGGGCGATCCCTATTGTCCCGATCACCACATCCTGCTGCAGGCACAAAGCGTGGCGCAGATGGTGGACCACGTCCTGGCATTGCCTGAAGATACCCGCCTGATGATCCTGGCACCGCTGGTGGTGGGGCGCAAGGGGCAACAGCAGGAGCTGTTCAATGAATTGCGGGCCCAGGGGTTCGTGCGGCTGCGCATTGACGGCACGGTGGTGGATATCGATGCCATTCCAAAACTGGACAAGAACCGCAAGCACACCGTCGACGTGGTGGTGGATCGCCTCCGGGTGCGCCCGGAAATGAAGCAGCGCCTGGCCGAATCCTTCGAAACGGCATTGCGCCATGCGGATGGCCGGGCCCTGGCGGTGGAGATGGACAGCGGGGCAGAACACCTCTTTTCCGCCCGCTTTGCCTGCCCGGTGTGCAATTACGCCTTGCCGGAACTGGAACCGCGCCTGTTTTCCTTCAACAATCCCATGGGGGCCTGTGCACATTGCGACGGACTGGGGGTGATCAGTTTCTTCGATCCCCGGCGGGTCGTGGCGTTTCCCCAGCTCAGCCTTGCAGGGGGAGCCATCAAGGGGTGGGACCGACGCAACCAGTTCTATTTCCAGATGCTCTCCGACCTCGCCGCCCATTACGGCTTCGATCTCGAGACGCCCTTCGAACGGTTGCCCCAGCGCATCCGCGACATCGTGCTGATGGGGTCGGGCAAGGAGGCCATCGCCTTCCACTATCCCGGCGAGCGGGGTCGTTTCCGGGTCAAGGAGCATCCTTTCGACGGCGTGATTCCGGCGCTCGACCGCCGCTATGACGAGACCGACTCCCTGGCGGTGCGCGAGGAACTCGGCAAGCTGCTCAACCAGAAGCCCTGTCCCGAATGCGCAGGCACCCGGCTGCGCCGCGAAGCGCGCCATGTGCAGGTGGGGCCGCATACCCTGTACGCACTGAGCGCGCTGCCTCTCCGGGAAGCCCTGCCCCTGTTCCAGCAGTTGACGCTGCAGGGCAGGAAACAGGCCATTGCCGAGAAGATCCTGAAGGAAATCGTGGCGCGCCTGCAGTTCCTCAACAACGTGGGACTGGACTACCTGGCCCTCGACCGCTCTGCCGATACGCTTTCCGGGGGCGAGGCCCAGCGCATCCGCCTGGCCTCGCAGATCGGATCGGGACTGACGGGAGTGATGTATGTGCTGGACGAACCCTCCATCGGGCTGCACCAGCGCGACAACCATCGCCTGCTGGAAACGCTGGTGCGGTTGCGCGACCTGGGCAATACCGTGATCGTGGTGGAACACGACGAGGATGCCATCCGTGCCGCGGATTTCGTCGTGGACATGGGTCCGGGGGCCGGCGAGCATGGCGGGCAGGTGGTGGCGTCGGGCAGTCCGGCCGAGGTCACCCGCAACCCCCGGTCGCTCACGGGGCAATACCTGTCGGGCCAGCGCCGCATTGCCCTGCCGTCGGCACGCCGTGCGCCCGACCCCGGGCGGCAGCTGGTATTGCGGGGCGCCACAGGAAACAACCTCCGCGGGGTGGACCTGGTGCTGCCGGTGGGATGCTTCGTGTGCATCACGGGGGTTTCCGGTTCGGGAAAATCCACCCTCGTCAATGACACGCTGTATGCCGCGGTGGCACGCCACCTCTATGGCAGTGTGGCCGAACCCGCTCCGCATGCGGCCCTGGAAGGACTGGAACATTTCGACAAGGTCATCAACGTGGACCAGAGTCCGATCGGCCGTACGCCGCGTTCCAATCCGGCCACCTACACGGGCCTGTTCACCCCCATTCGCGAACTCTTTGCGGGCATCCCGCAAGCCCGTGAACGGGGGTACGGTCCCGGCCGGTTTTCCTTCAACGTCAAGGGCGGGCGTTGCGAATCCTGCCAGGGCGACGGCGTGATCAAGGTGGAAATGCATTTTCTGCCGGACATCTACGTGCCCTGTGACGCCTGCCATGGCAAGCGCTACAACCGGGAAACCCTCGAAATCCTCTACAAGGGCAAGACCATCGACGATGTGCTGCACATGACCGTGGAGCAGGCCCATGTATTCTTCAGCGCCATCCCGGTGGTGGCCCGCAAGCTGCAGACATTGCTGGACGTGGGACTGGGCTACATCACCCTGGGGCAGTCCGCCACCACCCTGTCGGGGGGCGAGGCGCAACGGGTCAAGCTGTCACTCGAGCTTTCCAAGCGCGATACCGGGCGCACCCTGTTCATTCTCGACGAACCCACCACCGGCCTGCACTTCCAGGACATCGACCTGTTGCTCACCGTATTGCACCGCTTGCGCGATCACGGCAACACGGTGGTGGTGATCGAACATAACCTGGATGTCATCAAGACCGCCGACTGGATCGTGGACCTGGGGCCGGAGGGCGGCGGCGGCGGCGGGCGCGTCGTGGCGCAGGGAACACCGGAAGTGGTGGCGGCGCAGGCGGACAGCTTCACGGGCGCCTTCCTCAAGCCCCATCTCAAACGTCGGCGCTAACTCCCGTATTTGCAGGGCTTCTGCACGCCAGGGAGGCTCGCCCGGGCTGGCGCCCTGTTCTGGGGCAGATAAAACCGCTTACAAAGGTTTGCAACTTTCTAATGGTTTTTACGACCAGCCCCCATACACTTCCTCCCTTCGCCTGTTCTTTCCGGATGCATTGTCGGGTCGGCAGCAGCAGGCACATTTGAATGCTTCCTCGGAAGGATAGGCTGGTTGCGATGAACATAACGTCTGATACGACGGTGGTGGTGGTGGGATTGGGGTATGTGGGATTGCCGCTGGCAGTGGAATTCGGGAAAAAATACCGGACCATTGGCTACGACCTGTCAGCAGTGAAAATTGCCCATTTCAGGAATGGCCATGACCCCATGGGGGAAATCGATGCGGCTGCTTTTGCCACTGCCGTGCACCTGTCATTTTCCGTTGATCCCCGCTGCCTGGCGGAAGCCGACTTCATCGTCGTTGCTGTGCCCACGCCCGTGGATGAGGCGCACATCCCTGATTTTTCACCGCTCAAGGACGCTTCGGTCGCCGTGGGCGGACATCTCAAACGGGGTGCCGTGGTGGTATACGAATCGACCGTGTATCCCGGGGCCACCGAAGAAATTTGCATTCCCATCCTGGAACAGCAATCGGGATTGCGCTGGGGAGAGGATTTCTTTGTGGGGTATTCGCCCGAGCGCATCAACCCCGGGGACCATGTCAGGACCTTGACCCAGGTGGTCAAGGTCGTGTCCGCCGACAATGCGGAGACCCTCGGCCTGCTGGAGGCGCTCTACGGTTCCATCATCCCGGCCGGAACGCATCGCGCAAGTTCCATCCGGGTGGCCGAAGCGTCCAAGGTGATCGAGAATACCCAACGGGATCTCAACATTGCCTTGATGAATGAACTGGCCATTCTTTTTGACAGAATCGGCATCGACACGCTCGAAGTGCTGGAAACGGCGGAGACCAAATGGAATTTCCTGCCCTTCCGGCCCGGCCTGGTGGGAGGGCACTGCATCGGCGTGGATCCCTACTACCTCACGCACAAGGCGGAAATGCTGGGATATCACCCCCAGGTCATACTGGCGGGACGCAGGATCAATGACCACATGGGAAGCTTTGTGGCCCGACGGACGTTGCAGGAGATCCTCGGCTCCGGCAGGGACATCCGCGGTGCGAAGGTCAATGTGCTGGGCATGACGTTCAAGGAGAACTGCCCTGACCTGCGCAACACCAAGGTCATGGATGTCATCCAGGAATTGTCCGAATTCACCTGTGAAGTTGCCGTGCACGACCCGATCGCAGACCCGGAAGCGGCACAGGAGGACTTTGACATCCGATTGACGCCATGGGAGGACCTGATCGAGGCCGAAGCCCTGGTGGTGGCCGTGGCCCATCAGGAATACCGGTCCATGCCTCTCGGCCGGTTGTTGGGAAAACTGAAGAGGGGGGGCGTGCTCATCGACGTCAAATCCATTTTCAATGCGCAAGAGATCGAGGCGAGAGGCTATCGCGTCTGGCGCCTGTGAGGAAACGGAAGACGGATATGGGCGCTGCATTCGAGATTGGCGGGTTGCCCGTTGGGGCAGGCCATCCCTGCTTTGTGGTGGCGGAAATCGGCCAGGCACACGACGGTAGCCTGGGCACTGCCCATGCCTACATCGATGCCGTGGCAAAAACCGGCGTGCAGGCCATCAAGTTCCAGACCCATCTGGCCCAGGCCGAGTCCACCCCGGACGAACCCTTCCGCAGCCGGGGCTTTCCGCAGGATGCCACGCGCCAGGATTACTGGAGGCGCATGGAATTCACGCCTGCCCAATGGAAGGATCTGAAGGCGCATGCAGAAGACCGCAACCTGCAATTCCTGTCTTCCCCGTTTTCCATGGAAGCGGTTGCCCTGCTGCGGGAGGTGGGGGTGCCCGCATGGAAGGTCGGCTCGGGGGAAACGGGAAACCTGCCCCTGCTGGAGTATCTGGGGGGGTTGGGCCAGCCCGTTCTGCTGTCGACGGGAATGTCGTCGTGGCAGGAAATCGATGCCGCGGTGTCGGTCATTCGTGCCCAGGGAGGCGAGGTGGGCGTGTTCCAGTGCACAACGGCCTACCCTTGTCCGCCGGAAAGGATCGGGTTGAATGTCCTGGCGGCGTTGCGCACACGGTACGATTGCCCGGTGGGCTTGTCCGATCATTCGGGAACGATCTATCCCGCGCTGGCCGCGGTGGCCCTGGGCGTACATCTGATCGAGGTCCACACCGTATTCTCCAGGGAATGTTTCGGTCCTGACACGGTGGCCTCGGTGACGACCGCAGAATTGAAGCAGTTGGTCGAGGGTGTCCGCATGCTCGAAACCGCCCTGGGGGCCCCGGTGGACAAGGACATGCAGGCACTCCAGCTGGAGCCCCTGCGCAGGATGTTCAGTAAAAGCCTGTATGTGGCACGGAACCTGCCGCAGGGGCATCGATTGGCGGCAGGGGACCTGTGCCTGAAAAAACCGGGGAACGGGATGCCGCCCTCACGCCTGGTACAGGTCATGGGAAAGGGATTGCGTCGCGCGTATCGGGTCGATGAGCTTTTGGAGGAATCGGATCTTGAAGGCTGACGCTGTGAAAAAGATTTGCGTGGTGTTGGTGGACCGGGCCAACTACGGGCGTTTGCGGCCCGTCATGACGGCGATCCGCCAGGACCCCGCGCTGGTGCTGCAGACGGTGTGTGCGGGCACCATGATGCTGGAGCGTTTCGGCAATGCGGCAGGCGACCTGAAAGCGGAAGGGTTTGACGTGGATGGGTGCGTGTTTCTTGAGATGGAAGGATCGCTGCCGGTCACCATGGCGAAAGGCATCGGGTTGGGTGTGCTCGGGTTCGCGAGCGAATTTCACCGGTTGCAACCGGATGTGGTGCTCGTGATCGGGGACCGGTCCGAAGCGCTGGCGGCGGCGATTGCCGCCGTGTACTCCAATTTCTGCCTGGCGCACATCCAGGGTGGGGAGCTTTCCGGCTCCATCGATGAAAGTGCCCGACATGCCATCACCAAGCTCGCGCATCTGCATTTTCCTTCCACGGAACGGGCCGCACGATACATCGTTCAAATGGGGGAATCCCCTGCGCACGTGTTCAATGTGGGGTGCCCCTCGGGCGACTACATCCTGCCGCTGGACGACGCGCTGCCTGCCATCCTGTCCCGTGGCGGCGATGAGGAGAATTTGTCCCTGGATCCTGCCGTTCCGTTTTTCCTGGTCATCTTCCATCCGGTGACCACCCAGTGGGAGACCCAGCGGCACCAGGCAGAACAGCTGGTGCAGGCGCTGCACCAGCTGGCGCAACCGACCCTCTGGATCTCGCCCAACATCGATGCAGGGGCAGACAGTATTGCGGCGGTGCTCCACGCTTACCAGAAACGGCATCAGCCCGACTGGCTGCAGGTGGTTTCCAATCTGGATCCCGTGTCCTACCAGAAAATACTGAAACGTGCGGCCTGTGCGATTGGAAATTCTTCCAGCTTCATCCGCGACAGCAGTTTCACGGGAACGCCCGTGGTATTGATCGGTGACCGTCAGACCGGTCGGGAGCATGGTCCCAACGTGATGACATGTGCCGCAGAGGTCGGGGAAATTCTGGGTGCGACGCGTCGACAGCTGGCCCATGGCCGTTATGCGGCATCGCCCTTGTACGGGGATGGCAAGGCCAGCCAGAGGATCGTCCGGATACTGAAATCCTTCGTGCCCTACCCCCAGAAACGGCTGCATTACGATGACGATGCCGGGTGTGACCTGCGGGGCAGGGCACGGGTGGTCGGCTAGGGACGGGATTGCGCCCGCGACCGCAGCAGGTCGCGGGCAGCCTCCAGGGCGCGCTGGAGCGCCGGCCGCCGGTAATCCCAGAGGGGGTCGTCGTTAGGCGGCTGCAGCACCATGGTGGCATTGGCCTCGAACAGCAGGACCTGTCCTGCGGCATCGAGGCCAAAATCCATCCCCACGTAATCCAGCCCGATCCGTTCCTGCAGTTGCCCGAGGGTGTGCAGGACGCGTGGTCCCAGGTGCGCCGCCGGGTCGGACAGGAAGGTGGCTTCCTCATCGCGGTGCGCCGCACTGTCGGCCATGTCGGCGCTGAAGTAGTGCACTTTCCAGTGGGGGGCGATGGCCAGGTGGATGGGATAGAGTGCCCCGCCGATGGACATCATGCGGAACTTGCGAAACAGGCCGCGGGCATCGCGTCCGTCCAGGAATTCCAGGACCAGCAGGGACTTGCCGGGCAGGGCATCGAGGGCGGCAGGCAGCGCGTCGGGGTGCTCCACGCGCACGAAAAACTGGCCGCCATGGTAACCGGGTGTCCGCAGCAGCAGGGGAAAATCCGGGCAGCCCGGGGTGTCGGGGAGGGCGGCGATGGCGTCCCGGGTGAGGTGCTGCATGTGCGGGAGCCGGACTCCCGGGATGTCGGCCAGGGTCCTGGCATGGGCAAGGCGTCCGGTGCGCAGGACCCGTTCCGGCGCATTGAGGACGGGCGCCTGCGAGGTGCGGACCCAGTCACTGGCGCGTTGCAGGGCTTCCGCGCAGCGGTCGGCGTCGCCGATGGCATTGAAGATCAGGGCATGGGGCGGGAGCGGGAACCCGGGGTCCAGGTACTCCGTGGCGAGGATGGTGGTATGGAAGAGGCTGCGATCGATGAGGAAGCGCCAGGGCACGTTCCCCTCCTGCGCAGAGGCCAGGATGAGTAGCGGTACCGGCGTGCCGGGCCCGCGGTGCGTCAGGGTCAGGCATGGGGTCTGGCCGAAGCCCAGGGCGCGGTGGTGGGTGGCTTCCAGTTCCCGGCCTTCGCGGGCATAACAGGTGGCGAGTCCGCGATGGGCTTCCGCCAGCGGGGTGCCGCAGGACAGGGCCTGCTGGAATTGGGCACGGGCATCCGCCAGTGCGTTCTGGTGCAGCAGCACGTTCCCCAGGTTGACATGGGCCGGGCCATCCTCGGGATGGTACGTGACGGCGGCGCGATAGGCCGTCTGTGCTGCCGAAATGTAGCCGGTCTCGAACAGCAGGGTGCCCAGGTTGTTCCAGGCGCCAAGATGCTGCGGCTCCCGTGCGAGGATTTCCAGGTACAGGGCCCGTGCCTCCTGCTGCGGGTCGGGATGGGGAGACGCCGCCAGCCAGTTGGCCAGATTGAAACGGATGGGAATGGAAGCGGGATCCAGGCGGCAGGCCGTGCGATGGCTGTGTTCGGCCGCTGCGGCGTCCCTGTGCCGTTCATGCAGCAGTGCCAGGTTGGCATGGGCAGGCGCCATGTCCGGCGCCAGGGCCACGGCGCGTTGGTAACAATGCAATGCCGCGGCCGTGTCGCCACGTGCCGCCAGGAGCACCCCCAGGTAGAAACAGGTGGCGGCATCGGCAGTCCCGGCGGCGTCGCGCGCATTCGCAAGGGCAAACGCTTCCGCATGCCGCCCGGCGGCCATCAGCTGATGCAACGCATCCGGCGGCGTCGTGTCGATCGCGCCGGAAGGGGACATGTCAGCGCAGCTTGATGTGCAGTTCCCGCAACTGCTGTTCACCCACCGGGCTGGGGGCCTGGGTCAACAGGCACTGGGCGCGCTGGGTCTTGGGGAACGCGATCACGTCACGGATATGGTCGGCCCCGGTCATCATGGCCGTGATCCGGTCGAATCCGAAGGCGATGCCGCCGTGGGGCGGTGCGCCGTACTGCAGGGCACTCAGGAGGAAACCGAATTTCGAACGGGCCTCCTCCGGTCCGATGTTGAGGGCGCGGAACACCTTGGACTGCACGTCTTCGCGATGGATCCGGACGGAGCCGCCGCCGATTTCCCATCCGTTCAGCACCACGTCGTAGGCCTTGGCCAGTGCCCGGGAAGGATCACTGTCCAGATAGGCTTCATGGCCGTCCTTGGGCGAGGTGAAGGGATGGTGCAGCGCGACCCAGCGGTTTTCCTCCGGGTCGAATTCGAACATGGGGAAATCCACTACCCACAACGGTTTCCAGCCTCCGGTGGAAAATCCCTTTTCGTGGCCCAGCTTCACGCGCAACGCTCCCAGCGCGTCATTGACCACCTTGGCCCGGTCGGCGCCGAAAAAGATCAGGTCGCCGCTTCCGGCGCCGGTACGCGCGAGGATCTGCCGCAGGGTGCCTTCGTCGAGGAACTTGACGATGGGGGATTGCAGTCCCTGCTCATTGGGTTGGGCCGGGTCGTTGACCTTGATGTACGCCAGGCCGCGGGCGCCATAGATGGCCACGAAAGTCGTGTAGTCGTCGATTTCCTTGCGCGTCAGGGTACCCCCGCCCGGAATGCGCAGTGCGGCCACGCGCCCGTCCTTGAGGTCCGCCGCCTGGCGGAACACCTTGAAATCCACGCTGCGCATCAGGTCGGTGAGTTCCGTGAACTCCAGGGGGATGCGCAGGTCCGGCTTGTCCGATCCGAAGCGGGCCATGGCCTCCTGCCAGGTCATGCGCGGGAACGGCGCGCCCAGGTCCACCTGCAGGGTGCTCATGAAGAGGTCCTGCACCAGGCCTTCCATCATGGCCATGATTTCCCCTTGCTCCAGGAAGGACGTTTCGATGTCGATCTGGGTGAACTCGGGTTGACGGTCGGCACGCAGGTCTTCGTCGCGGAAGCATTTGGTGATCTGGTAGTAGCGATCGAAGCCGGACACCATCAGGAGCTGCTTGAACAGTTGCGGCGATTGCGGCAGCGCGTAGAAGTGGCCATCGTGCACGCGGCTCGGGACCAGGTAGTCGCGGGCGCCTTCGGGCGTGGACTTGGTGAGCATGGGGGTTTCGATGTCGATGAAACCCAGTGCGTCCAGATAGCGGCGCACGCTCATGGCAGCACGGTAGCGCAACCGGAAGTTTTTCTGCATGGCCGGGCGTCGCAGGTCGAGATAGCGGTGTTCCAGGCGCACCTGTTCCGACAGATGCTCGTCGTCCAGCAGGAACGGGGGAGGGAGGGAAGGGTTCAGGATGTCGATGTGATCCGCCAGCACTTCCACCTCGCCGCTTTGCAACTGCGCATTGTGCGTGCCCTCAGGGCGCAGGCGCACGCGTCCGGTGACTTTCAGGACGAATTCGTTGCGCACCTGTTCGGCCGTGCCGAAAGTGGCCGGGTTGTCGGGATCGGAGACCACCTGCACCAGGCCTTCGCGATCGCGCAGGTCGATGAAAATCACGCCGCCATGATCGCGCCGGCGATGCGCCCATCCCATGAGGGTGACGGTTTGGTTCAGATAGCGACGGTCCACAAGGCCGCAATAGTCAGTACGCATGGGGGAACATCTCGGTCAGTAGAATTCAGGGAATGGTTTTTTTCTCGGCGATCTCTACCACGCCCATGGAAATGATGTGCTTGAGCGCATCGTCCACGGCGATTTCGAGTTCGATCACGTCCCGGCGGGGCACCATGAGGAAAAAGCCCGATGTGGGGTTTGGGGTGGTGGGGACATAGACGCTCACGTGGGGCTCGCCCAGGCGCTGCGCCACCTCACCCTGGGGAAAGCCGGTCTGGAAGGCCAGTGTCCAGCTGTTGCCGTGGGGGTAGCGCACCAGCAGCACTTTCCGGAAAGCATGGCCTGACCCGGAAAACACGGTATCGCTCACCTGCTTGACGCCGGTATAGATGCTGCTGACGATGGGAATGCGGGCCAGCAGTTCCTCCCCCAGCAGGAGCAGGCGTCGTCCCAGCAGGTTGGCGGCCACTGCCCCCGTGACCAGCACGATCAGCAGGGCCAGCAGGACGCCGAGCCCCGGGATATGGGTGCCCAGCAGGGCTTCGGGGCGCAGCGCGGGCGGCAGCAGAAACAGGGTCTGGTCCAGGGTGCTGACGATCAGCTGCAGCACCCAGGCCGTGATTACGAGCGGGATCAGCACGACGATCCCGGTCAGAAAATAACGTTTCATCAGGAAGGCGTCGAGGGGGTGGCCGCTGCAGGGGCAGGAGTTGCTGCCGGTGCGGGTTCGGACGCGGGGGCGGCAGGAGGGGGCGTGGCGGCGGTTGCATCGCTGTTGTCGCTGGCCGGCGCCCGGTTGCCGCCCTTGAAATCCGTGGCGTACCAGCCGGTGCCCTTGAGCTGGAAACCGGCTGCGGAAACTTTCTTCACGAGTGCTGCGGCACCGCAGGCCGGGCAGACCGTGCGCGGGGCCTCGGAAATTTTTTGCAGGACTTCGATCTCTTTGCCGCAGGCCTGGCAGCGGAACTCATACAAAGGCATTGCATCCTCCCATCGACCTGAAATAATAGCATATTATGCTGAATCAAGAGGTTGACGATTCCTGCCGGGGCCAACGGGAACCAGTGGCGGCAAATGGCCTCTATAACGGTTCTGCCCCTAATCTTTCGCAAGGAGTTTTCCATGGGATTGCTACGATGGCTGCTGGCAGCCGGCGTGCTGTTGTCTTCGGGTGTCTTGTGGGGCGCGGCCGGCACGCCGTTGCCCGCCGGCGTCACGCAGGTCCACCAGCTGGAAGGGGTGACCGAGTATCGCCTGGCCAATGGATTGCAGGTCCTGCTGGCCCCGGACGCCGGCAAATCCACGACGACGGTCAATGTCACCTATCGGGTCGGGTCGCGCATGGAAAGCTATGGGGAAACCGGCATGGCCCATCTGCTGGAACACCTCATGTTCAAGGGGACGCCGCAACATCGCAACATCACGGACGAGCTGACCCGGCATGGCATGCGTGCCAACGGGTCCACCTGGTTTGACCGCACCAATTACTACGAATCCTTTGCCGCGTCGCCGGCCAACCTCGACTGGGCCTTGCGCATGGAAGCGGACCGCATG
>JAKBAT010000017.1 GCA_021808815.1 Pseudomonadota bacterium | reverse complement strand
CGGAAGATCCCAGGCGGCTCAGGGCCCAGCCAAAGAGGATGGCAATGAGCAGTACCTGGAGCAAGTCACCATTTCCGGAAAACGCGTCAAGAAACGTCTTGGGAATGATATGCAGGATGAAATCGGCGACGGATTGTTCGGAGGCTGCTTTGGCATAATTGGCCACGGCCTTGGGGTCCAGGCTTGCGGGATCCACATTGAAGCCCTTGCCGGGCTGCAGGGTGTTCATCACGATAAGCCCGATCACCAGCGCCAGGCTGGAAATGACCTCAAAGTAAATCAGGGCCTTTCCGCCTACCCTGCCGACTTTCTTCATGTCGCCTGCACCGGCAATTCCCAACACCACCGTGCAGAAAATGATGGGGGAAATCATCATTTTCACCAGCGCAATGAATCCGTCTCCGAGTGGTTTCAGATTCACGGCATGTTGAGGAGAAACGAAGCCGAAAACCGCACCTGCCAGTATGGCGACCAGTACCCAGAAATAGAGCCGATGTGTCAATGCTTTCATGCAGGCAACTCGCCGTTTGAAATGTGATCGCTGCAAGGGGCAACAATCGTGCCAGTTTACCTTGATTCGGTGCGTGAGTCGTGCCCACCCAGGTGCAGGCTTGACCGGGAGCAAGGCCCGGCACCGGTTCGTGACGATGCCGGGTCTGGTACAATGTTCTTTTCGATGGTTGCACGATGGAGTTTGCCAGTGAATATCGAACAAGCCCGTTTCAATATGGTGGAGCAGCAAATCCGGCCCTGGGACGTTCTGGATACTTCAGTGCTGGACCTCCTGTACGAAGTGCGTCGCGAGGATTTTGTGCCGGAAGCCTGGCGTGGCCTGGCGTTCGTGGACATGGAAATCCCTCTCGGGAATGACGAAGTCATGTTGTCACCCAAGCTGGAAGCCCGCCTGCTGCAAGAATTGGGACTGAAGAAAACCGACCGCGTGCTGGAAATCGGCACGGGAAGCGGTTATATGGCCGCCTTGCTCAGTCGGCTGGCGTCACAGGTGACGACTGTGGAAATACATCCGGAATTGGCAGGAAAAGCTGCACAGAAGTTGCAGTTACGGGGTCATGACAATGTGAAGGTGGAAGTGGGGGATGCCGCGCAAGGGTGGCAACCTGGAACCCAGTGGGACGTGATCGTGTTGACAGGATCGGTGCCCGTGTTGCCTCAGGCTTTTCTGGAGGCCCTGGCGCCTGGCGGATGCCTTTTGGCAGTGGTGGGGGACGCTCCGGCCATGGAAGTGATGCGCTGGAAACGGGACCTGGCTGGAAACCTGCATTCGGAAACCCTGTTTGAGACAGTCATTCCCCCGCTGCATCACGTGCAGCAGCCCGTCCGTTTCCAGTTTTGAACCTTCAGCCGGACCCCGCCAGGGGTTGGGCAGCATCCGGGAGATATTGAACGGTTTCCACGGTGATCTGGCGTATCCCGGCAGGGCTGTGGAAACGAACCGTATCGCCTTCCCTTGATTTCAGCAACGCACGGGCCAGGGGAGAAATCCAGCTGATATGGCCCTGGGACGGATCGGTTTCATCCACGCCCACAATGCGGTACGTGTGCAACTGTCCTGTTTCATCCCCTACCGTCACGGTGGCGCCAAAAAACACCTGGTCATTGCCCGCCTGCAAGGCAGGATCAACCACCTTGGCGATTTCCAGGCGTTTCGTCAAAAACCGGATGCGCCGGTCAATCTCGCGCAGGCGGCGTTTCCCGTAAATATAATCGCCATTTTCCGAGCGATCTCCGTTGGAAGCGGCCCAAGCCACGGTTTCCACCACTTTTGGACGTTCTGTTCGGAGCAGCTGATCCAGCTCGGCAAAGAGGCGGGCATGGCCGGCCGGCGTCATGTAGTTGGGAGTGCCCTTGGGCAGGCTCGAAGCGGGCTCGGCGGAGTCTTCCTCCTCTGCTTCGGATTCTCGCGTAAATGCCTTGTTCATGGGGACGTGAGGAATGTTTCGACGAGTTGCATGATACGACGTGTTGCGCCCTGATGTTGCTGCGTGAAAGCAAGCCCGGCCGCCTGCATGTGTTGCCGCCGGGAGGTGTCCTGGAGCAGGGGGGGCAACACGTGCAGGAGATCGGAAGCCTCTTGCACGCGGAGCGCGGCACCGGCAGAAATGGCGTCCTGGGAAGCCTCCGAGAAATTGAACGTATGGGGACCCAAAATGACCGGGCAACCCACTGCCGTGGCTTCCATGAGATTCTGGCCCCCAAAGGGCAGCAGGCTGCCGCCAATCACGGCCACGTCGGCCAGGGTGTAATAGGCGGACAGTTCTCCCATGCTGTCACCCAGCCATACTTTCACCCCGGGGGGAACCGGCTGGTTGTCGGAACGCCGGGCAAAAGGGATTCCCCGGTGCGCCAGCATGGCGGCTACCTCGCGGAATCGTTGCGGGTGGCGGGGTACCAACATGAGCAGGGTATCCGGCAGGTCCAACCGGGGCAGCAGGTCCAATAACAGCGCTTCTTCGCCGGGCCGGGTGCTGGCGGCAAGCCAGCGCCGGGGATGCTGTTCCAGGAGGGCGTGCAGGTGATGTACCAGTGCGGCGGATGGGGAAGCCGGCGCATCGAATTTCAGGTTTCCGGCGACTTGCAGGTGGCGGGCCCCCAACGCGGCAAATCGTTGGGCATCCTGATCCGTCTGAGGGGCAATCAGGGGCAATCGGCCCAGGATGTTTCCCGAAAGGGGCTGATGCCGCTGGTAACGCCGAAAAGACTTTTCCGAAAGGCGTGCATTGACGAGCAACAAAGGGATGTGGCGTTGATCGCAGGCAAGGATCAGATGGGGCCATATTTCGGTTTCCAGCAGCAGGCCCAGCCTGGGATTGAAATGGTCAAGAAATCGCTGTACGGCAAAAGGGAGGTCGAAGGGCAGGTAACAACGGATGACGTCGTCTCCGATCAGTTCTGGGGCCGTCTGTCGCCCGGTGGGGGTCATGTGTGTCAGTACCACCTGATGTCCGGGATATTGCTGCCGGATTTGCTGGATCAGGAGGCCGGCAGCGCGTGCTTCGCCCACCGATACCGCATGCAGCCAGATGACCGGGCGATGGGCCTGTCGGGCATAACGGCCGATGCGTTCGCCCCAATGCTGGCGGTAGGCCGGGAGTCGGCGGCTGCGCCACAACAGACGCAAAAAAGCCAGTGGCAGAAGCAGCCAGGCCAGCAGGGTGTACCGTTGCAGCGTCGTCAACATAGGCTCGACAGGGCGCTCAGAACGGCTTCAACGGAGGGCGGCTGTTTTTTGCCGCCACAATTGACGGCCAGGGGGGTGCCATAGACTCCGGTATCCTGGGGTTGTGTGGCCGTAAAGATGGCGACCACAGGCCGGTCCAGTGCAACTGCCAGATGCGACAAACCGGTGTCCACTCCGATCACGCAGTGGGCATGGGCCAGCAAGGCGGCCACTTGTGCCAGGTCCATTGCCGGTGCAGCCAAAGCGTCGGGAATGGCCTCGGCAAGACGTTGGGCTCGCAGGCGCTCCGGTGCACTCCCTCCTGGAATGACGACGCGGAATCCGCGCTTGCCCAGGGTGTTTCCCAATTGAATCCAATGCCCCTCCGGCCATTCTTTTCGGGGCCGGCTGGTGGCGTGCAACAACACGACATAAGGTGTCCGGGGTGCCCATTCCGGAGGCAGGGGAGGCCGTTGCAGCCCATAACGGACTTCGGGGCCGGGGCGATAGCCTAGGGCGAGGCCGGCCAGCTGGCGGTTGCGTTCCACGGCATGCAGGTTCCAGGGGACTTCAAATTTTTCCTGATAGGTCAGCGAAGCCAATGGTTCACGTGCACTCGACCATGTATAACCGATGCGATGGGTGGGTGCCAGCAGGCCCAGCAGTGCGCTTTTGATCAGCCCCTGAAAATCGATGGAGAGATCATAATGGCTCCCTGCAAGCTGATGGCGCAGGCCAGACAGGGCATGGCGGGTTTCGGAAGACAGCAGTGACGCACGCCAGCGCCGGGTGGCCACCGGAATGATCTGCGCGATGGCGGGATGCAGGGCCGGGATGGCGCTGAAGGGGGCTTCGACCATCCAGTGCAGGGAGATTTCAGGGCAATGTTCCACCATGTCGGAAATGGCAGGCAGGGCATGCACCACATCACCCAAAGAGGAAGTTTTGATGGCCAGGATTTTACGCATCCGCACATTCTAGGCTGTGCTTCATTTCGAGGCTACCAGGAGGCTCCCGTGATATATTCGCCCCATGAAAACTTTGGTCACGGGAGCCGCAGGTTTCATCGGAATGCATGTGGCCAAACGCCTGCTGCAGGAAGGTCATGAGGTTGTGGGTATCGACAACCTCAACGACTACTACGATGTATCCCTCAAATTGTCGCGCCTGGAGGAATTGCGACCACAGCCTGCATTCCGTTTTCAGGCGCTGGATATCGGGGATGCCGGCGCCATGGAGACCCTGTTTGCGCAATCCGGTTTTACCCATGTGATTCATCTGGCTGCCCAGGCAGGTGTTCGCTATTCCCTGAAAAATCCTGGCGCATACGTGAATGCGAACCTGTCGGGATTCACCCATGTGCTGGAAGGTTGCCGGCATCAGGGGGTACAGCACCTGGTGTATGCCAGCAGTTCCAGCGTATATGGATCCAATACCCGGCAACCCTTCAGCGAACATCACGCGGCAGACCATCCCGTCAGTTTTTATGCGGCCACCAAGCGGGCCAACGAGTTGATGGCGCACGCCTACAGTCACCTGTTTGGATTGCCGTCCACCGGCCTGCGGCTTTTTACCGTGTACGGCCCCTGGGGGCGCCCGGACATGGCCTATTTCCTGTTCACGCGTGCCCTTTTCGAGGGAACACCGATCCCGTTGTTCAACCAGGGGCAAATGCGGCGTGACTTCACGTATGTGGATGACATCGTGGAAGGCATCGTGCGCGTGATGGCAAAAGCGCCCACGGCCGACCCTCATTTCGATCGGGAACATCCTGACCCCGCCACCAGCGATGCTCCCTGGAGAATTTATAATCTGGGGCATCACGACCCTGTGGCCCTGGAAACATTTCTTGACGTGCTGGAAGCGTGTGCCGGCAAAAAGGCAGTACGCCAATACCTGCCCATGCAGCCAGGCGATGTGGCAGAAACCCATGCCGGGATGGCGGATCTGTATCAGGCTTTGGGCTATCGTCCGGCCACGTCACTGGAAGCAGGACTTGAACGGTTCGTCTCCTGGTACAAGCGCTATTACCCATGACCCTGTCCGTCATCGTCATCGCAAAAAATGAGGCAGAGGCCATTGGCGACTGCCTGGCATCCGTGGCCTGGGCGGATGAACGCATCGTGCTGGACGGGGGCAGTTCGGATGCTACGGTCGCCATTGCCCGTTCGCAGGGTGCACGGGTTGAAGTGGTCCAGGATTGGCCTGGGTTTGGACCGCAGAAGAACCGTGCGCTGGACCTGGCAACGGGCGACTGGGTGTTGTCCCTGGATGCGGATGAGCAGGTATCGTCAGCATTGCGTTCGGAAATTGAAAAAGTGATCGGAACCCCCGGGGCATTTGCCGTTTACCGCATGCCCCGTTCTTCCTGTTATTGTGGCCGGGAACTGCGTCATGGCGGTTGGTGGCCCGACTACGTCGTCCGTCTGTTCAAGCGCGGGGAGGCAAGGTTTTCGGAAGATCTGGTCCATGAGAAGCTGGTGACGGACCTTCCGGTGGGGACGTTGACGCATCCCTTGCGGCATGCAACCTACACCACACTCGAGGAGGCCCTGGACAAGGCCAACCATTATTCCTCACTGGGGGCGCAGCAGGCCTTTGAACGTGGCGAGCGTGCCACGCTGTTGTCAGCCCTGGGACACGGCAGCTGGGCATTTTTCCGCACGTATGTGCTGCGCCGGGGGTTTCTGGATGGCGGCCACGGATTCCTCCTCGCAGCATCCAATGCCCAGGCCACGTTTTACCGTTATGCCAAGTTGTGGCTCAAGAGGTTGTGATCGACTGCATTTGATACAAACGGGTGTAGTGCCCGTTTTGTGCCATCAGTTCGCGATGGGAACCCTGTTCCACCATCCGGCCTTCATGCAGCACGATGATGCGGTCGGCATTTTCAATGGTGGAAAGCCGGTGGGCAATGACCAGTGTGGTCCGCCCGACCATCAATCTTTCCAGCGCAGCCTGAACCATGCGTTCCGATTCATTGTCCAGTGCCGAAGTGGCTTCGTCCAGGATCAGCACTGGCGCATCCTTCAGAATGGCCCGCGCAATGGCGATGCGTTGACGTTGTCCACCCGAGAGGCGGGCCCCGTTTTCCCCCAGCAGGGTATCAAATCCCTGTGGCAGCCCCTCAATGAATTCCAGGGCATTGGCGGCCTCGGCGGCCTTGCGGATGTGTTCAGGCGAGACGCTTCTGAGCGGCCCGTAGCCAATGTTCCGGGCCACGGTGTCATTGAACAGCACCACATCCTGGCTTACCAGTGCCACGTTGGCACGCAGGCTGGAAAGCGTCAGGGTGGGCAGGGGATGGCCATCCAGCAGGATTTGCCCTGAAGTGGGCGCATGGAAACGGGGGATCAGCTGGGACAACGTGGTCTTGCCACTGCCGGATTGTCCCACCAGTGCCACGGTTTCACCGGAGTGGATGTCGAGATTGAAATTGTCCAGTGCCAGGCGATTGCCCCTGGGATAGGCGAAACTGACCTGCTGGAACTGCAACCGGCCCTGGGCACGATCCAGCGCTACCGTACCGTTGTCCTCTTCGGGCTTCTGGTCCAGAAGCTCGAAAATGCTTTCGCAGCCTGCCAGTCCCCGCTGCAGGGATTCACTGATGTCCGACAGCCGTTTGAGCGGTGCCAGCAGCATGATCATGGCCGTGATGAAAGATACGAACCCCCCCACGGTGGTTTCATCGGCACCAGCCTGCAACGTGGCCAACCAGATGATGGTGGCAACGGCCAGGGCTGCAAAGAACTGGATCAGTGGCACATTGGCAGCACTGGCGGCGGCTTGTTTCATGTTGAGACGGCGCACCCGGTTGCTGGCGTCATGAAAACGTTCGGTTTCCACCTGGGCCCCGCCGAATACCTTGATGACTTTCTGGCAATTGATGGTTTCATCCAGGACGGTGGTAATGCCTCCCATGGCTTTCATGTTTTCCCGATTGGCATTGCGCAAGCGGGTATTGAATTTTTTCACTACCCAGGCAATGGGAGGGGCGGCCAGAAGGGTGATACTGGTCAGTTCCCAGTTGAGATAAACCAGCCAACTCAGCAGGCCCACGACGACGAAGGAATCGGTCACCAGGTTTGTGATGACCGTGGTGGCGGCGGTCATGACCTGATTGGCATCGAAGACCAGTTTGGAAATCAGCGTGCCGGCCGTGTGGTCATCAAAATATCGCACAGGCAATTGCAGCAGATGGTCAAACATTTGCCCGCGCAGGTCCATGACGACCTTGTTCCCCACCCAGTTCATGGCAAATTTGGACACGAAGTTGGAGATCCCGCGTACCACAAACAGGGTCAGCAAAAGGATCGGCACCCAATGCATCCAGGCCGGATCCTTGTGCACGAAACTCATGTCGAGCATGGGTTTGAGGAGGGCTGGCAACATGGGTTCGGTGGCCGCCGTGATGACCATGGCGATGATGGCAGCGACAAATTCCCAGCGGTAGGGCACCACGTATCGAAGCAGACGGCGGTAAAGGGCAGCGCTAGGAAGGTAAATCGAAAACAGGGGCACGGGCCGCAGTCCTGAAACAACCTGAGGGTGGCAGTATACCGTACCGCGATCCACATCCTGTCGGGATTCTGATAACATGGGCCTTGAGCAAAGACCTGCAAGGCCACCCGGACCAACATGACACGCAATGAACCCGTTTACCTGTTACCAGGGCTGCTGCTGGGCCTCGTGGTGGTGTTGACCCACGGCCAGCACGCCTTGACCGCTTACGCGTTACCCCCGGCAACCTGGGCCGCCTTTTTTGCGGGGGGCATGATCCTTCAGCGGGCCCGGTGGTGGGGCGTAGGGCTGGCGTTGGTGCTGGCGCTCGACGTGGTGGCAGTCACTTGGGGGGGCGTGAGCGATTTTTGCCTTTCGCCCGCCTACGTCTTCATGGTCCCGGCCTATGGCGTGCTGTGGCTGGCGGGACGGGTGGCGGCGCGGCACCTGCACTGGCAACTGCGGGATCTTGCCATGATGGCACTATGCCTCTCCAGCATCGTGTTGGCAGAAATTCTTGCCAGTGGCAGTTTTTACCTGTTGTCGGACAGGGTTCCGCACGCCAACCTGACAGGGCTGCCGGCTTATCTTATCGCCTGGGGACCCCAAACCCTGAAAGCTTTCCTGTTCTGGATCGGAGTTTTCGCGTTGACGGCAGGCGTCACCCAGCTGTTTCGTGGCACAAGATTTTCCGCCAGTCGTTCAGGTCGGGCTTGAGCCACATTCCCCCACGGTACGATCCACTCCCAAAGCAGCTCCAAAATCTTGCCTGATTTTGTTATGATGTCGAGGTCATGGTGCTCCGTGCAGAATGTACGGAGTTAAACGGGAAACACTAATCAAACGTGTGCTGCCCCCGCAACGGTAAGCGGATGTGCCCCTGAGACAGGGGGGCGCAGGAAATCCGATGGCCACTGTGCGCGTCAATCGCATGGGAAGGCCGGGTTTCTGAAATTCGCTAGCCCGGATATCGGCCAGGACTGGTGGAATTTCGCGGACGGGGAGCTTCGCGCGCCGATGCCTGCGAAAAAGCCCTTCACTGTTTCGCCATTGACGCTCCAGATCTAACTTCCTGAAATTCTGTTCTTGAACGGCCTGTACGGGGATGGGCCGGAACCGTTCTTTCAGGATGACATCATGCTGTATCCATTTTTTCGTATTCTGCCCCTTGCCCCGGCTGTCCTTGCCCTTTATGCCGGCCCTGCTGGCGCCACCGAGTCCGATCCTGACGCCTCCGTGCTTGCTCCACTCATTGTCACGGCCACGCGTACGCCGGTACCTGCCAGTGATGTGCTGGCCGACAACCTGTACATCGGTCCGGAGGAAATTGCACAAGCAGGGCAGATGAGTCTGCCTGAACTGCTGCAGCAGAAGCACGGGATCCAGATCGCCACCTACGGGGACAGCGGCAACTTTTCCTCCGTCTACCTGCGTGGCACAAACAGCAACCACACATTGGTGTTGGTGGACGGCGTGCGGGTGGAATCCTCTTCCGTGGGCGTGCCAATCTGGAATGCCATTCCACTGGCCCTGATCGACCACGTGGAAGTCATTTATGGACCTCAAAGCACCTACTATGGCTCCGATGCGCTGGGGGGAGTGATTCAGATTTTCACCAAACAAGGCGGCGGTCCTGTCTCGTATGGCGCTTCCTCAGGCTATGGCAGTTATGGCACCAGCATGAGTGATGCGAGCCTGAAGGGATCAGTGTCTGGCGTCAACCAGACGGCTTATGCCTTTGCCGTGAGCCAGGAAAACTCCTCGGGATTCAATACAGTGGCTCCCAACAATTTCTCTGCACCCGGCAATCCGGCCAACGGCGGTTATCCCTATCCCACAACCGCCACTGGCTATAAGCGTCTGGGCGCCACCGGGCAGCTTTCCCAGGAATGGGCTCCGGGTCAGACGCTTGGGTTCACACTGTTCGCCAACCGTGACGTGTACCAGTTTCCCGGCAACACCGGCTCCCTCGTTTCCAACCCCGAAACCGACAATTCCATCAACAATTTGGTCAACTTGGCGCTCTACACCAAAAACCAGATCACGGACCGCTGGCAGAGTGAACTTCATGCCTCGATTTCCGCCAATAATGCCCAAACCCTCACGAGCATCAGCAACGACCAGTTCGCTACGCCCGAGTACGACTATACCTGGCAGAACAACATCACCATGGGACAGGATGTGCTGCAACTGCTCGCCGAGCATCGCGTGCAGTACCTGAATGGTACCAACTCCAATTATTTCACAGGTTGCAGCGGGGCTGCCTGCTTGGAAAACGTGAGCCGAAACCTTGATTCGGCTGCTGCCTCCTACCAGTTCAAGCGCGACAACCAGCTCGTCAACCTGGCCCTCCGAAACGACAATATCACGGGTTACGGTTCCAAGATGACGGGCAGTGTCGCTTACGGGTATTTCCTGACCCCTGCCTGGCGTGCCAGTGTCAATTACGGCACCGGATTCAGCGCACCCACTTTCAGCGAACTCTATTCGCCCGGTTATGGCATTCCCACCCTGGCTCCCGAGTCCAACAAGAACCTGGAGGCCGGCATCAACTATGCGAGCCCTCTGTTGAACGTACACTTGGTGACTTACCAGAACGACATCCGCAACCTGATCCAGACCGTCAACTGCACGGCGGCATGTCCCCAGTACTATTTCGGGGACTACCCGGCCAATATCGGGCTTGCGCGGATTCGCGGCACATCGCTCAATGCCGATACACGGGTGGAAAATTTTACCCTCAAGGGGGGGCTTGACCTGCTCGATGCGGTGGACCGCAGTACCGGTTTGCAGTTGCCAAACCGCGCCAGGGAAGTGGCGAATGCAGGTATCGAATATCGGCAGTCCCATATTGATGTGGGAACCAACCTCACCCTCTCAGGGCGTCGCTACGGCTATGAAAGCGTTTCCGGATATGCAGACCCCATGGGAGGGTATGCCTTGCTTGACTTCTATGCCAGTTACGAATTTGAGCCGCGTTGGAGTCTGTTCGGGCGCTGGGACAACGTGCTGGGGGTTCCCTACCAGCTGAACTATGGCTATAACACACCGGGATCCAACCTTTTCGTAGGCGTCCGTTACGCGATGAAGTGAGCCGTGGCCTGACGGGCCCTCCTGCCCCAAGTTACACCTGGCAATTGACGCCGGAACACGCAGGCATTTATATTGGGGGCATGGAAAAGTATTTTGCCAGCCTGGAACAGAAAATCGACCGGGTCATCCAGCAATGCGATGCTTTGCGCGCCGAGAACTTGCGCCTGCGCCAGGAATTGATCCTGAAGTCGGATGAGTTGCGCGTGCTTTCGGACAAAATGGAAGAAGCCCGCCAGCGCCTGCAACAGCTGGTGGCCGAAGTTCCGGAGTCGGTATGACGCCCCCTGAGACGATGCAGGTGGAAATCTCCATTCTGGATCGCGCCTACAAGGTGTCGTGTGCGCCCGAACATCGCGATTTATTGCAGGAGGCAGCCCAGGAGTTCGACCGTCGCATGCGTGATGTGCGTTCCCGATCGTCGGGCGTCGGGCCGGAACGCGCTGCCGTGATGGCGGGGCTGAACGCCACGTATGAAATGCTGGAGCAAAAAGCGGCCAGCACCTGGGATGTAACCGATGTGAAGCATAAAATTAAGGAACTGGAAGCACAGTTGGATCGTTGCTTCTTTGAGCAGGAATCCCTTTTTTAGATTCCCCTGGGGTGTTCGTTACGGTTTCAATTCTTTGAGCCGATAATCATCTAACCCGGGCCATCGACCTGATGGGTACTGTTGTGCGCGTCCTATCCGGAATCGCCTGATGTACCTGGTGGGTGGCCACCTTCTAGAGGCTTGGGTTCAAGATGCCGACCGGACGACACTTTCGGGGGACCCATTTCACCATGGCCTACTGGTTGATGAAGTCGGAACCTGCGGAAGTCAGCATCGATGACGTGCTGCAGCAGCCGGATCGCAGCATTGACTGGTTTGGTGTGCGCAATTACCAGGCAAGAAACTACATGATGCGTGACATGCAGGTGGGTGATGGCGTGCTGTTCTATCACTCCAGCTGCGCGCAGCCGGGTATTGCGGGGCTTGCGGAAGTGGCACGCCCTGCCCTGCCGGACGAAACCCAGTTTGATTCCGCATCCCCTTACTACGATTCGAAGTCCACCCGGGCGCGACCTCGCTGGTTCAACGTGGCGGTCCGGGTCACCCGAAAAACCCGGCTGCTGTCACTGGCTGAGTTGCGTGGGACGGCAGGGCTTCAGGACATGCGCTTGTTGGCGCGGGGCAATCGCCTGTCCATCCTCCCCGTAACGCCAGGCGAATGGAAGATTATCCTGCGGTGCCTTGGGGATTCGTCAGGCGGGTGAGTGCTTCCTGGTATTTTGCAGCCGTGTCTCTGGCAATCGCCTCCGGCAGTTCCGGCGCGGGCGGCTTCTTGTTCCAATGGATGGATTCCAGCCAGTTTCGCACGAACTGCTTGTCGAAGCTTTCCGGGCTTTCGCCCACACGGTAGGTGTCGCGCGGCCAGAAACGCGAGGAGTCGGGCGTGAGCACTTCGTCCATGAGCGTCAGCGTGCCGTCGCGGTCCAATCCGAACTCGAACTTGGTGTCGGCAATGATGATGCCGCGCGCCCAGGCGTAGTCGGCAGCAGCCTGATACAGTTCCAGCGCCTTGTCCCTGATCTCTGCGGCACACGCGCTCCCCACCAACCGGGCTGCCTTTTCAAAGTCGATGTTCTCGTCATGCTCACCCACGGCTGCTTTCGTGGCGGGAGTAAAGAGAGGCTGTGGGAGTCGCGAAGCCCGTTCGAGGCCTGCCGGCAAGGGGATGCCACACACCGCACCTGTCGACTGGTATTCTTTCCAACCTGATCCCTCGAGGTAACCCCGCACCACGGCTTCAAGAGGTAACGCCTGCAGACGCTTGACCACCACGGAACGTCCTGCCACCTGCTCCCGTTCTTCCGGAGCCACGACGCTTTTGGGGTCAATGCCGCTGAGATGGTTGGGAATTTTCTCCTGGAACAGGGCAAACCAGAAGTTCGTGAGAACGTTGAGGATCACTCCCTTGCCCGGGATCGGGGTAGGAAACACCACATCGAAAGCCGACAGGCGGTCGGTCGTCACGAGCAGCAGGTGATCGTCCCCAACGGCATAAATGTCGCGCACCTTGCCGCGCGCCAGCAACGGAAGGGAACGGAGGTTTGTCTGCAGCAGGACGGGTTCCATGGGGGTTGACGTCAATGACGATCGCCGATACGGATGATTTTCATGGTGTTGGTGCCACCCGGGCTGCCAATGGGTTCACCGATGGTCAATAAGATCAGGTCGCCGGTCTTGACTGCGCCCAATTGCAGCAATTTGGCCTCGGCCTGTGCCATGATTTCAGAAGGTCCCTGGGTGGTATGCTGGAAGTCGACCGGGTAGACACCTCGAAACAGGGTCACGCGTTGCTGGGTTTCCTCCACCGGTGTCATGGCATAAATGGGGACATTGGTATCCGCGCGGGACATGAGCAATGCCGTGGTGCCGCTTTGGGTCAAGGCCGCAATGGCCTTGACATCGAGATGGCGGGTCGTATGGATCACAGCCCGCGCGACCGCCTTTTCCACACGGTCGATCCGATCCAGTCCCTCATATTCGGCCACGGGCTGCCCCCCCTGTTTTTCCGCTTCGGCGCAGACACGGGCCATGGCAGCGATGGCTTCCACCGGATACTGGCCTGCTGCCGATTCGGCGGAGAGCATGACGGCATCACTGCCATCCAGCACGGCATTGGCCACATCGGATACTTCAGCCCGGGTGGGTACCGGGCTGGAAATCATGGATTCCATCATCTGGGTAGCCGTGATGACGGTCTTATTCATTTGCCGGGCGAGCCGGATCATGCGCTTTTGCAAGGCGGGAACTGCTGCATCCCCGACTTCCACGGCCAGATCGCCGCGTGCCACCATGATGGAGTCGCTGGCGGCAATAATGTCCTCCAGGGCATCAATGGCCTCGGCACGTTCGATTTTCGACTGGATATGCGCATGCCCTCCGGCTTTGACCAACAGGTCCCGTGCCCATTGCACATCGGCGCCCGAACGGGGAAAGGACACGGCCAGATAATCCACGCGCAGCCGGGCAGCCAGCTGAATGTCTTCCATGTCCTTCTCCGTCAAGGCTGGTGCGGTCAAGCCACCTCCACGACGGTTGATTCCCTTGTTATTGGAAAGCGGGCCGCCCTGGACCACACTGGTATGCACCTGATTGCCGACGACACGATCCACTCGCAGCTCGATCTTTCCGTCATCCAGCAGCAACGCATCACCGGGTGCAACATCCTGCGGTAGTTCCCGATAGTCCAACCCGACACGCTCCTGATCGCCGAGGCTGCAATCAGCATCCAGGATGAAGGTGTCGCCTGCCTTGAGTGTGATCCGGTTGTCACGGAACTTCCCAACGCGGATTTTAGGGCCTTGCAGGTCTCCCAGGATCCCCACGGTGCGCCCCAGCTTTCTGGCGATGGCACGTATGGTCTCCACACGATTGCGGTGATCCTGTTCCGTGCCATGGGAGAAATTGAGGCGGGCAACGTCCATGCCAGCAAGGATCATGCGTTCCAGGACTTCCGGGCTGCTGGAGGCAGGACCAATGGTAGCGACGATTTTGGTACGGCGAGGCATCTGTTTGAAACTCCTGTCTAGGTGATCGTCAGTGGGTGCGTGATTCCAGTACACGTACCGCAGGCAGCTCACGGCCTTCCAGGAACTCCAGGAAAGCACCTCCACCAGTGGATATGTAGGAAATGTTGTCGGCAATATGATACTTGGCAACGGCCGCCAGTGTATCCCCTCCGCCTGCAATGGAAAAGGCCTTGGAGTCTGCAATGGCCATGGCAAGTGTTTTGGTGCCTTCCCCGAATTGCTCGAACTCGAAGACGCCAACCGGTCCGTTCCACACGATCGTACCGGCATGTTTCAGGATTTGGGCCAGCTGGGCTGCCGATTGGGGGCCGATATCCAGAATCATGTCGTCCTCGGACACATCTTCCACGGATTTCACCGTGGCCGTTGCGGACTCCGAAAACTCCTTGGCCACCACCACGTCCACAGGAATGGGAACGTTGCCGCCACGGGCACGAGCGGCGTCCATGATCTTGCGTGCCTCCTGCACGAGGGCGGGTTCGCACAGGGATTTGCCAATTTTTTTGCCGGCGGCCAGGAGAAACGTGTTGGCGATTCCGCCTCCCACGATGAGCTGATCCACCTTATGGGACAAGGTGGAAAGAACGGTCAATTTGGTGGACACCTTGGAGCCGGCCACAATGGCCACCAGCGGACGTGCGGGTTCTTTCAGTGCACGACCCAATGCGTCGAGCTCGGCGGCCAGGAGGGGGCCCGCACAGGCAATCGGGGCAAATCGGGCCACCCCATGGGTGGAGGCTTCGGCACGATGTGCCGTTCCGAAGGCATCCATGACGAAGATGTCGCACAAGGCTGCCATTTTTTGGGACAAGGTTTCGTCGTTCTTCTTTTCTCCCACGTTGAAGCGGACGTTCTCGAACATCACGACGCTACCGGGGCTGACGGTCACATCAGCATCCAGCCAGTCGCGGATCAGGGGAACGGGCATCCCCAAAAGTTCGGACAGGCGCTGTGCAACGGGCGCCAGAGAACTGGCCTCATCAAAGGTGCCTTCCGTGGGACGGCCGAGATGTGACATCAACATGAGTCGGGCGCCGGAGGACAGGGCCTGCCGGATGCCCGGCAGGCCGGCACGGATACGGGTATCGTCCGTGATGCTCCCGTCTTTCAGCGGTACGTTGAAGTCCACACGCACCAGAACGCGTTTCCCGGTCATATCCAGATCTTGCATGCGAATAATGCTCATGACGTTATCCTGTGAGAGTGAGTTCAGGCGGCCATCCAGGCGGCGGTGACATCCAGCATGCGGTTGCTGAATCCCCACTCGTTGTCATACCAGGACAGGACCTTGACCAAGGTACCGCCCGATACTTTGGTGAGGCTGGCATCGAACGTGCTGGAAGCCGGATCGTGATTGAAATCCACGGACACAAGGGGTGCGGCGTTGTAATTCAGGATGCCTTTGAGCGGGCCTTCGGCAGCCGCTTTCATGATGGCATTGACCTCCCCCACGGAAGTGGGGCGAGCGGCTTCGAAAGTGAGATCCACCAGGGAAACATTGATGGTGGGGACGCGGACGGCGAATCCGTCCAGCTTTCCGTTGAGTTCAGGCAAAACAAGCCCGACGGCTGCTGCCGCACCCGTTTTGGTGGGAATCATCGACATGGTGGCGGAGCGGGCGCGTCGGAGGTCGGAGTGATACACGTCTGTCAGCACCTGGTCATTGGTATAGGAATGGACCGTGGTCATCAATCCCTTGAGGAGGCCGATTTGTTCATGCAGGGGCTTTACCAGGGGCGCCAGGCAGTTGGTGGTGCAGGAAGCGTTGGAAATGACCGTCATGTCCGAGCGCAGGACTTGATGATTCACACCATAGACCACGGTTGCATCCACATCGCTGCCGCCAGGAGCCGAAATCACGACTTTGCGGGCACCTCCCTTCAGGTGGGCCGAGGCCTTTTCCTTGGTGGTGAACAGGCCCGTGCATTCCAGCACCACATCCACGCCCGCGCTGCTCCAGGGAATCTCGGCCGGATTGCGCTGCGAAAACACGCGAATGACATCACCGTTGACCACCATGGCATCATCCCGCACGGCCACCTCCCCCTGGAATTTTCCATGGGCGGTGTCATATCGGGTCAAGTGGGCATTGGTTTCGGGATTTCCAAGGTCGTTGATGGCGACGATCTGTAACCCTTGCCGGTCGCTTGCCTCATACAATGCGCGCAACACATTTCGGCCGATGCGGCCATAACCATTGATTCCGATACGGACTGCCATGAGATCTCTCCTCGTAGTTTATATAGTTCAAGTTAAATAGCGATCAATGCGTTGTGCCCGATTATCCACGAGCCGGTAGCTACGGTCATCTTCCCTCAATGACCGTGCAGGATCGCAAATGACGGGTTTTTCATTTACATTATAAAAAATTATGGGCAAATAATGAAGCCATTATAAAATGGTCTTATAAAACCCCTGGGAGAGTACCCCGTGCATTTCACGTTTCGTCAATTGCAGATATTCGAGGCAGTGGCACGGTTGCTCAATTTTTCACGGGCAAGCGAAGAGCTTCATCTGACCCAACCGGCGGTTTCCATGCAGATCAAGCAGCTGGAAGACGTGATTGGCATTCCACTGTTCGAGCAAATGGGCAAGCGCATTTTCCTGACGCAGGCAGGCGAGGAGCTGTACCAGCATGCGCGCATCATTGCCCGCCAGATGAAGGATGCTCAGGAAGCCATTGAAAGCCTGCGCGAAGGCGTCAGCGGACGGCTCGACATTGCCATCATCAGTACAGCCAAATATTTTGCCCCGACCCTGCTGACACGTTTTTGTGAATTGTATCCTTCCGTACAGTTGAAACTGTCTGTCAGCAATCGTGAAGGCATCGTACATCAGCTGATGCAAAACGAAGTGGACCTGGTCATCATGGGGCAGCCTCCTGAAGAAATGGGGGTGGTGACGGAACCGTTTGCCCGCAATGCCCATGTCATCGTGGCGCCTCCCCGCCACCCGTTGACGGCGCAGAAGCATTTGACCTTGGCGCGGGTTGCCGAAGAGCCTTTCCTGCTGCGTGAAAAGGGATCGGGTACCCGCCAGCTTCTGGAACGTTTCCTGCATTCCCATGGGTTGGAAGTGAAACCCCGCATGGAAATGAGCAGCAACGAGACGATCAAACAGGCGACGATTGCCGGAATGGGCATAGCCTTCCTGTCGGAGCATACGGTGACCCTGGAGCTTGAAACGCAGCGACTGGTGATTTTACCCGTGCCGGGGCTACCAATCGTACGTGACTGGCATCTGGTGCATCATCGGGAAAAGCGTCTGTCCCCGGTGGCACGGGCCTTCAAACAGTTTCTGCTGGAAAGTGCCCCCCAGATGCTGCCCCAGGTTGGCGTGCGCCAGCAAAAGCACGGCTAGCGATGTTGCCGGAGCCAGTCCTTCCAGGCATGGAATAGCGGCGGGTGGAGTCCGGCGATCACGGAGCGGCTCCAAGGCGATGTTGCCCAGAATTCGTCTTCATCCAGCGTGCAGCACAATCCTCCTGCCTCTTTCAGGATCAGTGAGCCGGCAGCGTAGTCCCACAGTTTCTGCCCACCGTGCAGGTAGAGGTTGAACCGCCCTGCCGCCACATAGCACCACTCCAGGGTACTGGCCCCGAAATTGCGCTGGGACGCGTAGGGGGGGCGCAATCCCAGTGCCCTGGCAAGGTTTTCCGGCAAACGCTTCAGGTCAACGGCCGCGATGGCGTCGTTGAGGGGAGGGGTCGATACCTTAAGGGGCAGTTGGATGCCATTGAGCCAGGCGCCCCGGTTTTTCTCCGCAGAGAACACTTCATCGGCGACAGGATCGTAGACAACGCCCAGCACTGGCAGGCCGTGACGCATGAGGGCGACGGAAAGCGCAAAATAAGGGATGCCGTGCACGAAATTGGAAGTGCCGTCGATGGGATCGACGCACCAGAGCCCTGCGCTGTTCTCGCTCCACAGGGATTTCTGCACGGATTCTGACATTTCTTCGCCCAGAATGGGGCAATCATGCAGTCGGGACAGTTCCCGCACCAGCGATTCCTGGGCTGCCAGGTCAGCCTGCGTAAAGAGGCTTCCATCGTTTTTCCGGTCATGGGCCACTTTGAGATAACGGGGCATGACCTCCGCATGAGCGACCGATTTGATGACCTGGATGAGCGCTTCGAGCATGGGGGTCATGATAGCATGCAGATATTGCGTGTCAGGCGACTCACATTGTGGGCATCCACCGTTTTTACTGCCCTCCTCCCATGGCCGTGCAGGAGGAGTTCGTGCTGCCACCCGAAGTGGCCCATCATGTGTTACGTGTGATGCGGATGCAGCAGGGAGATGTGCTGGTGTTGTTTGACGGGCAAGGGGGCGAACACCATGTGCGCCTCCAGCACATCAGGCAGGGACAGGTGACGGTGGCACGCGAGGCATTCGTGCCGCGGGAAACGGAGTCCCCTTTGCAGCTGTGGCTGGGGCAATCACTCTGTGCCAGCGAAAAGATGGATTGGGTGTTTCAAAAGGCGGTCGAACTTGGGGTCAACCGTTGTTCTCCCTTGCAGAGCGAACGCAGCGTCGTGCGACTTGGTGGAGACCGCGCCGAACGGCGCCAGGGGCACTGGCAACGCGTCGTCGAAGCGGCTTGCGAACAGTCGGGCCGCAACCGCATTCCCCGCGTGGACCCGGTGCAGCCCATGCGTGACTGGCTTGTCGATTTGCCGGCAGGGGGATTGAAGCTGATCTTGTCACCCCAAGGCCAAGCCGCGCTCAACCAGTTGGAGCCGCCTGCGGGCCCCGTCATCCTGCTGGTGGGGCCCGAGGGTGGTTTTGGGGAAGGAGAAGAGGCGGCCGCAGCGGCTGCCGGATTTCTGCCGCTCCGGCTTGGCCCCCGGGTGCTGCGTACCGAAACAGCGGCATTGGCCCTGTTGTCAGCGCTACAGGCGCGTTGGGGAGATTTTGTCGAAAGGAACCTGCATCACCCGTTATAATCTCCCCCCATGACCCGATCCGACTCCTTTATCAACTGGTTTCGTTCTGCGGCACCCTATATCAATGCCTTCCGCGATCGCACATTCGTGATTGCGTTTGGCGGAGAAGTGGTGGCCGACGGCAAGTTCATTGCACTCACGCACGACCTCAATTTGCTGGAGAGCCTGGGTGTGCGGCTGGTACTGGTGCATGGCGCGCGGCCGCAGACTGAAGCCCGTCTCAATGCCAAGGGCGTTCAGCCCCATTATGTCAATGGTACCCGTGTGACCGATGCGCTGGCCCTGGGCTGTGTCATTGAAGCAGCGGCGACCCTGGGATTTGAAATCGAAGCCCTGTTGTCCATGGGGGTGGCCAATTCTCCCATGGCCGGATCATCCATTCGTGTTGCCAGCGGGAATTTCGTGACCGCACGCCCCATAGGCGTGGTGGACGGGATAGATTTTCAGCATACCGGCCTGGTGAGGAAAATCGATGCCGAAGGGATCCGTCGACGGCTGGATGACGAGGAAATCGTCCTGCTGCCGCCACTGGGTTATTCACCCACCGGGGAGATTTTCAACCTGACGGTAGAAGAGGTGGCAACGGCAACTGCCCTGGCCCTGAATGCCGAGAAACTGATTTTTCTCACGGATACGCCTGGCGTCATCAACAGCCGGGGGCAGACCATTTCCGAATTGACCGCCCAGGAAGCCGATGAATTGCTCAAAAGCGGGCAACCCCAGCCCGAGGACGTGGCCTATTACTTACCCTGTGCCGTACGTGCCTGCCGTGGAAACGTACCGCGGGTACATCTGATCACGCGCCACGTGGACGGTGCCCTGATCCAGGAACTGTTCACGCGGGAAGGCATCGGTACCATGGTGGCGCGTGATACGCACGATGTCCTGAGGCAGGCCACGCTGGATGATGTGCCAGGCATCCTGGCCCTGATCGAACCCCTGGAGGCGGACGGCGTGCTGGTCAAGCGGAACCGGACATTGCTGGAAACAGAAATCGACCGATTTTCCGTATTGATTCATGAAAAGCGCGTGATCGGCTGTGTCGCGCTCTACCCGTTTCCCGGAGAGCATGCCGGCGAGTTGGCATGCCTTGCCATTACGCCGGAATTCAGAAACTCGGGAAGAGGGGATCATTTGCTGCGTCGGGTGGAAGAACGGGCACGACAACAGGATATTCGCGAACTGTTTTTGCTGAGCACCCGTACAGGACAATGGTTTGCCGAACGCGGTTTCCAGGAAACGGCCATCGACCGTTTGCCCCAGGCCAAACAGGCCCTTTACAATTTTCAACGACGTTCCAAAGTGTTTGTGAAGAAGATTCCCGACAACATCCCCCACAAGGTCAACACATGAACCGTCTTGTCTATTGTGTCAAATTGCAGCGCGAGGCAGAAGGGTTGGCATTCCCGCCTTATCCTGGAGCGCTGGGCCAACGCATTTTCAATGAGGTGTCGCAGGAAGCCTGGCAGCACTGGCTGGAAATGCAAAAAATGCTGATCAACGAAAACCGCCTCAACCTGGCGGACAACAAGGCACGCCAGTATCTGGCGCAACAGATGGAAGCACATTTCTTCGGAGAAGGTGCCGAACAGGCGTCAGGTTACGTCCCTCCACGGGACTGACCAGGCATCAGGCCGTCACGGCGCGTTCGATTTCCTCCACGGAAATATGGCGAACGTCCTTTCCCTTGACGAGGAAAATGACGTATTCCGCTATGTTTTTGGCATGGTCACCGATGCGCTCGATGGCTTTGGCGGCGAACAGGATCTCGATCGAGTTGGAAAGGGGACGGGGGTCTTCCATCATGAAGGTGATGAGCTGTCGCAGGATGCCGTGAAAGGATTCGTCCACGTCGCGATCATCGCGCAACACCTGCATGGCGCTGTTGGCATCCAGGCGAGCGAAGGAGTCGAGCGCAAGCCCCACCATTTGTACCGCCAGTTTGGCAGCGTGACGCAAGTCAATGGGGACAGGGACGTGCAGGCGATCCGCTCCATGTGCGAGCTTGGCCATGCGTGCGATTTTTTCGGCCTCATCTCCAATGCGTTCCAGATCCGTGATGGTTTTGATGATGGCCAGTATCAGGCGCAAATCGCTGGCTGCCGGCTGCCTGCGTGCAATGATGTGGTTGCAGTCCTCGTCGATGCTGACTTCCAGGCCGTTGACCCGGTGATCATGGGCGATCACTTCATCCGCGAGTTCAAGATCGCCGGCATGCAGTGATTCCACTGCCCGCTCGATCTGCTCCTCGACCAATCCGCCCATTTTGAGGACTTTGGCCCGGACGGTTTCCAGTTCGATGTCGAATTGCTTGGTAATGTGTTCAGTGGCCATGGGTGCTCCCAGACTATCGCGTCGAAATTTGGATGCCCTGGAGGGTGGAAAGGATCAGCACATCGGCCGGACGGCGTGCAAAGATGCCACAGGTGACCACGCCGGTAATGCAGGACAGCCGAGTTTCCATTTCCACCGGATCCTGGAGATTGAGATGATGCACGTCCAGGATGACATTGCCGTTATCGGTGATAAAGCCTTCCCGTAGTACCGGCTGCCCACCCAGACGAACCACTTCCCGGGCAACATAGCTTCTTGCCATGGGTATGACTTCCAGCGGGAGCGGAAAGTTGCCTAGTACCGGTACCCGCTTCTTTTCGTCGGCAATGCAGACGAACTGGCGGGCCACCGCGGCCACGATTTTTTCCCGGGTCAATGCGCCCCCACCCCCTTTGATCATGGCCAGATGCGGTGTGATTTCATCCGCACCGTCCACATAGACGGGCAGATCGCTCACGGCATTGAGATCGTACACGGGGATGCCGATCGCCTTCAGTCGGTTACTCGAGGTTTCGGAACTGGAAACGGCCCCTTCGATCCTGCTTTTGATGCCAGCCAGCTCCTGAATGAAAAAATTGACCGTGGACCCCGTACCTACGCCCACGATCGCATCCTGCGGAATGTAATCCAGGGCAGCGCGCGCTGCCGCCAATTTGAGTTTGTCCTGGTTCATGGTGCCCCATCCTGAAGGTTTCAGCATAACCGCAAGCGGGCAGGCACTCAACCGGTTTTGGGAAATCATGGAAAGTTTGTTACCCTCAGGAGATTGAGAGGGTTGCCCCCATGA
>JAKBAT010000123.1 GCA_021808815.1 Pseudomonadota bacterium | reverse complement strand
GTTGCTGCTGGAATCCAGCGCACCCGCTGGCGTATTCGAAGCGCTGCGCGTGAAAGGGCATCCGGTGGAGGAAGCGGTCTGGCCTTTTCCCCGGATGGGGACAGCGCAGGCCATTCGTCTGCCAGGTCCATGGTCTCCGTTTTTTGAAGGCGGGGCAGACCCCCGTGGGGAAGGCATTGCCCTTGGGTTTTGAAAGGAGAAGGCCATGCAGTTCGATCTTTTGATTCGTAACGTGAGAATTCAGGATGAGGCGCCTTTGGTCGACATCGGTATCCGGGACGGACGCATTGTGGCGCTGGAGACTGGCATTGAAGGTAAGGCGGAGGAGCTGATTGATGCGGAAGGGCGTGCTGCGCTGCCAGGATTTGTCGAGCCGCACCTCCACCTGGACAAGGCCTTTTTGCATCGGCGCCTGCCTGCACGACTGGGAACGCTGGAGGAGGCCATTCGCGTTACCGGAATTCTTAAAAGCAAGCAGGAACGAAGCGACGTCTTGGCACGTTCCCGTCAGGTGCTTGATATGGCCATTACCAACGGCACCACCACGTTGCGTGCCCATCCGGATGTGGATCTGATTCAGGGACTGATCGGCGTGGAAACGCTGCTTGAACTTCGGTCTGAATACCAGGATCTGATCGATATCCAGATTGTGGCATTCCCCCAGGAAGGGATCATCAAGTCGGCCGGCACCCATGCGTTGATGCAGGAGGCGCTTGCCATGGGAGCTGACGTGGTGGGGGGGTGCCCCTACAACGAGCTTGGCTGGGAAGACACCCAGCGGCACATCGACATTGTGTTCCAGCTTGCCCAAGAGAACGATTTGGACATCGACATGCATGCGGATTTCTCTGATGACACCTCAGACCGGCGGTTCGCTGCCGCAACATACGTGGCGCAAAAAACCATGGAAACCGGTTACCAGGGGCGTGTTTCCCTGGGGCATGTGACCAGCCTGGGTTCACTTGATCCGGATGATTTAAAACCCGTGATTGAGTTGCTCAGGCAGGCAGACATCAGCATCGTAACGCTGCCCGCCACTGATCTCTATTTAAGTGGCCGGAAGGATACGAAAAACCAGCGTCGCGGCCTGACTCCGGTGCGTGCCCTGCATCACGGCGGCGTCAATGTGGCGTATTCCTCCAACAATATCCGGAATGCGTTTACCCCGTTTGGAAAAGCCGACATGCTGGTGATTGGAAACCTCCTGGCCCATGTGATCCAGTACGGAACTCCGGAGCATCAGGCCGCCATTCTGGACATGGGCACGATCAACGCGGCACGGGCTGTGGGAATCTCAAAAGACTATGGGCTGGCTGTTGGAAAGTGCGCTGACCTCGTCATCCTCGATACCTACCAGATTGCCGATGCCTTGCTGGATATCCCCGCCCGCTCATGGGTGGTGAAAAGAGGCCGGGTGAGTGCAGTGACGCAGCATTCCTGCCACATACGGCGCAAGGAAACCTGTTCAAACCCCAACCACCATCATTAGAAGAGGAGACTGCCATGAAAAAACCACCAGCCGAAGTGGTCGCATCATTGCTTGCTGTCAGCACGATTTTCATTTCGATGCCACCGTATCACCTGCCTCCCTGGGCCATCTTCATCAGCTGGGCAGGAACCTTTGCCATGGGAGGCCCCAGCAAAGAAAACCTGAAGCGGATCTGGCCTGTCATGCCCCTGGGCTCCTTAACCGCCCTTCTGATTGTGCTGGCGGGCAATGAGGCCTCCAAGCGCTATGCCGGGAACGACGTTATCCTGGCCCAGTGCGTCATCCTGTTTTGCCTGAACGGCGGAATGATGCTGCTGGCACGATTTATCCCGGCCTTTGGTTTTATACCCGGGATGTTTTTCGGGTTTGCTTCATACTTTGCCACGCTGTTCGGCGGATTCGGCCCTGTCCCGCATGATCCGGTGGCCGCTCTCGTCGCAGTTGTCCTGATGAATGCCTTGGGCCCGGTTTACGCCTGGATGACCGCGCACTGGGGTGCCCATCGCACTGAGCATCCTTAAACGCCTTTGAGGCTCCTCACTGCCCGCGCCCATGCGCGGGCTTTTTTATTTCATGGTGCCGGCAATGAAGCCCTGCTCAGGTTGTGTCCTTTCTTTATTCCCGTAGTATGCTGGCACATAACAGTCGCAAGCTATGGATGCAATCGACCTTCATCGCGCCTGCTGAGTAGACCTGCCTGGGTGAACCGCATGCAACGCAGTTTTTCTGATCTGGAATATGCCAGCAAGAAACGGGTGACGCGACGTGACCGGTTTCTGGGAGAGATCGGGACAGTGACGCCCTGGGCGGCCTTGATGGCGGAGCTTGGACCCTTCTATCCCAAGGGCGAAGGGCGAGGCCGTCCCCCCATCGGATTGGAGCGGATGCTGCGCATGTACATTGTCCAGCAGTGCTTCGGCTTGTCGGATGAAGGCACGGAAGACGCCATTTACGACAGCCAGGCCATTCGGGGATTCGTGGGGGTGGACTTAAGCCGCGAGGTCGCCCCTGATGCCACCACCCTGCGCAAGTTTCGCCATCTTCTGGAAACGCACCATCTGGCCGAAAGGATCTTGGCTGCCATCAGGGGCCAATTGGCGGACAAGGGGTTGTTGCTGAAGGAGGGCGCGGTGATGGATGCTGCCCTCATTGCGGCACCTGCTTCCGCCAGGCCCCAGGGTGGAAAGCATGATGCCGGGATGCCTCAGCCCAAATAGGGCGTCACGGGTACTTTGGTAGGGAAGTCCCAATGGGTTCCCATCCCAAGCCTGCGGCCTGGAACCCTTCAAATAAGAACTGGTCTAATCCACTGCGGGTCCCTAGCCTCCCGGTGCTGTACTGGGGGGCAGTGGGGAGCCGCTGTTGTCAATCAACGCAATCTCGAGGGGGAGGCATCATGCGCTTACATCACGTTGCAGCATTGTTCACCCTGGTTCTCCTGTCTTTCAGCGGGGCTGCCGCTGACATACGAGTCAGGATGATGACCCAGGCCAGCGATGGCCAGACACTGGTCTTTGAGCCCATGTTCATCAAGGCCAAGGTCGGCGATACCATCACGTTTGAACCCATGCAGAAAGCCGGGCATACCAGCATTTCCGTTTTCGAGCCGGTGGGAGCAACGCCGTGGAAGGCGCAACCGGACTCGAAAATCACCGTCAAGATGGAAAAGCAGGGGATCTACCTGGTGGAATGCAATATGCACAAGATGATGGGGATGGTGGCGGTGGTCCAGGTGGGTAAACCCGTCAATCTGGAGGAGGCAAAGAAGCGGGCTGAGGAGGAATCCGCGAAGATGATGACCCACAAGGAGCGTTTTGCCCAATTGCTGTCCATGGTGAAATGAGCGCCTGAAAGGGGGGCGGGGGAGCCGTGCCCGGAAGTCCGGTTTGGCGTACACTCTAGCGGGCGTGCCGGAGTACGGCGTGCGCCACGGGATGGATGCCCATGAAAAGCTACCGGCAGGAGCTCTGGTTCCATATTCCCACCCGCCGCGCTTTTGTCAACATAACGCGGCAGGTGGAAGACTGTATTGCTGAAAGCGGCATCCGTGAGGGCATGGTGCTGGTCAATGCCATGCATATTTCGGCTTCCGTGTTCATCAATGACGATGAGGGGGGCCTGCATCAGGATTTTGAGCAGTTTCTCGAACGCCTGGCTCCCCATGCGCCAGTGTCGGCTTATCGGCACAACGATACGGGGGAAGACAATGCCGATGCCCACATCAAGCGCCAGATCATGGGCCGGGAAGTGGTGGTGGGCCTCACGGCGGGAGCCCTCGACTTCGGCCCCTGGGAACAGATTTTTTACGGGGAATTTGACGGCAGGCGTCGCAAGCGCGTGTTGGTCAAAATCATAGGGGAATAGCGGCCGAGAGGCGAGGACAGGAGGGGATGATGAACATTCTGTTGCGTGGCATGGTGTTGCTGGGATTGGGGGGGCTGCTGGGCAGCCAGGTGGTTTTGGCGTCCGAATTGCCGCAGGTGGGGCAGAGTGCGCCGGACTTCAGCGTGGAAGACCAGAACGGTCACATGCAGCGCCTGGAGGATTACCACGGGAAGTGGCTGGTGCTGTACTTTTACCCCAAGGATGAAACGCCGGGTTGCACGGCCGAAGCTTGTGCCTATCGGGACGATATCCAGAAACTCCATGCCTTGGGGGCAGGGGTGGTCGGGGTGAGCATCGACGATGCGAGCAGTCATGCGGAGTTTGCGGAACATCACCATCTGCCGTTCCCCCTGCTTGCAGACAAGGACGGGACCGTGTCCCGTCACTATGGGTCCGAGCGCAATTTGCTGGGCGTCAAGATCGCCCGACGCAATACGTTCATCATCGATCCTGAAGGGCGCATTGCC
>JAKBAT010000122.1 GCA_021808815.1 Pseudomonadota bacterium | reverse complement strand
AAGGCCCGTCAGGCCATGGAGGCCGCCGTTGCGGAAGCCAACGCACGCCACTGGAAACTCAACGTGGCCGTGGTGGATTCCGGTGGCAACCTGGTGTCCTTCGCGCGGATGGATGGCGCCCAGCTCGCATCGATCGCCATTGCAGAGCATAAGGCACGCGCCGCCGCCACCTTCCGCCGCGAAACCAAGGTATTTGAAAATGCCATTCAAAACAATGGGATGACCTACGTCACCACCCTGGACGGGGTGATTGCTTCACGGGGAGGCATCCCCTTGGTGCAGGACGGCAAACTGGTGGGGGCCATCGGCTGTTCGGGCGGAACGGGATCGCAGGATGAAGTCGCCTGTGCCGCAGGAGTCGCTGCCCTCGGCCACTGATTTCAGTGCTGGTGGCGCCAGCGGATGGAGTAGGAGGCCACCAGCACTTCCGCCAGCAGCAGGACCAGTGCCAGCACGAAGGAGCCGATCCCGCTCACGAACATGCCGAGCACCACGCGGTTGAGTTGCAGCCGGCCACCGATGGTTTCCGTAAGAAACAATCCCAGCACCGTCATGCCGATCATGAGGCCGCACACCACCACAAACACCATGGAGACGTTGATGAGGCGCCCACGGGTGGCCAGCTGCCGCAATTCGTGCTCAAACCCTTGCTGTTGGGCGCTGTTGTAGCGGTCCGGGTCTGCCAGACGTTCCTGCAGGAGACGGGAGCGATCCACCACCCGTGACAGGCGCTGGGTCAGGGCGGACACCAGGGTGGCCACGGCCGTCAGCAGAAACACGGGGGCCAGCGCCAGCTGAATCCCTTCAGGCAGGGAAACCGTATCGATCACCGGGAGCTCCCCGCAATGCCCTGCGTCATATCTCCAGCAACGCCCGCAGCATCCAGGCGGTTTTTTCGTGGATATCCATGCGTTGCGTCAACAGGTCGGCAGTGGGCTGGTCGTTGGCCTGATCGGCAAGTCTGAAGACCTCCCGTGCCGTAGCGGCCACTTTTTCATGCCCCGCGACCAGCAGTTCCACCATGCGCGTTGCCTTGGGCGGCGTGGCGGGAGCGTCCGGAAGCGCGCTCAGCCGGCCAAACGCCGCATAGGACCCTGGCGCGTGGAATCCCAGCGCCCGGATGCGCTCCGCAATGGGGTCCACTGCATTCCACAGCTCGGTGTACTGGGCCATGAACATGGTATGCAACGTATTGAATTGGGGGCCGGTCACATTCCAGTGAAAATTGTGGGTGGTCAGGTACAAGGTGTAGGTATCCGCCAGCAACCGTCCCAGACCTTTGCAAATGGACTTGCGGTCGGCTTCCGGAATGCCGATCTGCAACCCGGCATTTTTCTTTTGCGCCATGACGTCGCTCTCCCGCCTCAGGTCCAGTCGGAACCCGAATCGCCCCCACCGGAATCCCAGGACCCGCCATCGGAAACCCCAAAATCCTGCCCCCCCAGGTCGCCATTGGCGAAGGGAGCATCGGGTGCCGGAGCCGATCCGTGTTCAGGTCCGTCCACGAGGCGATGCGCGAGCGCTTCCCCTGCCACCATGCCGGCCCCAAGGGCGGCACCGGTGGCCAATGTCCCCATCAATCCCGATCCACCTCCCCCCATGGGGGCCATCGGGCTTCCCATGGGAGCCGCCCCGGGCGGGTAGTAACCCGGACCGGGCTGGCCGTACATGGCCGGGACATTCTGCTGGGCCTGACGGCGCACCATGAGGATCACGAACAGCAATCCCAGGCCTCCCAGTACCAGAATCCATCCCCAGGGGGTTCCCGACTCCGGTGCTGCGCCGGCCGACCCTGTGGCGGTCGGCGTGCGGCCGGCCAGCTCGGCGCGCAATTCCTGCACCGAGGCCGGATTGGCAAAGGGGAGCCCGGGTTCCAGTTTTTCCGCCAGCGCCAGTTCGTTGCGGGCCGGACCCAATTCCCCGGAACGTGCCAGCACTTCGGCATCCACGTAGTGTGCCTTGGCGCTGTTGGGATGCTGGCTCAGCACTTCCTGCATCATGCTGCGTGCTTCGGCCAGATGCCCGCTGCGCGTGGCGGCATACACCTGATCCAGGGTCGGCTCGGCCGCAGCAAGCGTCAGGTGCGCCATCAAGCCGAGCATGAGAATGCGTTGTAACCAATACATCATGTTGTCCTCCAGGCGTCTGGAAATGTAGGGCACCGGTTTCCCCGGATATCGGGATGTCATGATGCCACATCCCTTGGAAATGGGGACATCAAAACAGATTGCAAGGGGGATGATCAGCAGATTTCGGGATGTTGCCGACCCTTTTCGGACAACATGTTCACGAATTCGGCTTCCGGGACCGCAGGCGAGCAGAAAAAACCCTGTACGAAATCACACCCGAAAGTCCGCAGCATTTCAAACTGCTGGAAGGTTTCCACGCCTTCCGCGATGGTCTTGATGCCCAGCTGGCGCGCCATGACAATGATCGCCTCGGTCAGGACCTGGGCACTGCCACCCGTCTCGAGGGCGCTGATGAACGAGCGGTCGATCTTGAGGTAATCCACGTCGAACTCCGTCAGGTAGGACAGCGCCGAATATCCTGTGCCGAAATCATCGATGGACAGCTGTATCCCCATCAGGCTGTATTCGATCAGGCGCTCGCGTACCTTGGGTGAATTCGACAGCAGCAAGCCTTCCGTGATTTCCACGGCCAGGACGTGGGGGGGCAGTCCCAGGCGGCGATATTCTTCCTCCCAGGATTGCTGCCTGGGTCGGGAAAACTGCAGCGGAGACTTGTTGACACTCACCTGGATCCATCGCCCCGTGCGTTCATGCCAGCGCACAACCGCTGCCACCGATTGCGCAAACACCCATTCCCCGATGTCATTGATCAGTCCGGCACTTTCTGCCAGGGGGATGAACACCGTAGGGCTGACGAGCCCACGTTGGGGATGGTGCCAACGCAACAGGGCCTCCGCCTTCTCGATTTCACCGGTCAGCAGGTTGAGAATGGGCTGGTAGTACACTTCGAGCTCCTGCTGCGCCAGGGCAACGCGCAAATCCCGCGTCAGCGCCTGTTTTTCTGCCGCTTCATGCTGCATGGATTCGGTAAAATAACTGAGGCAGCTGCGCCCTTCCGCCTTGGCCCGGTACATCGCCTGGTCTGCTTGCTTGAGCAACGCATCGGTCGTGACGGCATCATCGGGATACAGGGTAATGCCGATGCTGGCTGAAATGTAACCACCTTGCCCTTCCCCCAGATCGAACGGAGCCGCCAGCGCCTGGATGATGTGATAGGCAATGCGCTCGATATCGTGGCGTTCCCCGTATTGGGGCAGGATCACGGTAAACTCGTCCCCGCCGATGCGCGCCACGGTGTCGGTGTCGCGCACGCAGGCCATGATGCGCCGGGCGGCCTCGTGCAACAGGACGTCCCCCTTGGCATGTCCCAGGGTATCGTTGACTTCCTTGAAGTGGTCCAGGTCGATGAACAGCAGCGCCAGGGGTTTGCCGGTCCGCGCTGCCTTCCTGATTTCCTGGTCCAGCCGGTCCAGCATCAGGTTGCGATTGGGCAGCCCGGTGATCATGTCAAAGTTGGCCTGTTTCCAGATCAGCTCGGCATTTTCCTTGCTTTCCGTAATATCGAAAAACTGCGCCACGTAACGATGCACTTGCCCATCCGGCTTGCGGATGACGCTGATATTGGACAGCTTGACATGCAGGGACCCATCCTTGCGACGGTCCCACAACTCTCCCTGCCAGTGCCCGTGTTTCTGCAGCGCCTCCCACATGGTGGTGTAAAACTCCTTGTCATGACGCCCGGACTGCAGGATTTTCGGGTTTTTCCCGAGGACTTCCGAGAGCAGGTAACCCGATTGGTGGGTAAAGGCAGGATTGGCATCCACGATACGGTTGTTTTCATCAGTGATCAGCATGGCTTCCCTGCTGTTCTTGTAGATGGTCGCCGCCAGGCGCATGGATTCTTCACTGCGCAGGCGCTCGCTGATGTCGCGCAACAGCACGATGTAGCGGAATTCCTCCCGGAACGTGATGCGTGAAATTGCCACATCGAGTTGTACCAGGCTGCCATCCTGGCGCAGGCCGTCGATTTCCAGACGATTCAGTTGCAACGTGGCGGCCATCCAGTCGCTTTTGAAGTGGCGCAGATATTCCTGGAAGACGGCCCGATGGGTCATGCTCACCAGGGTCAGCAGCGGTTGCCCCACCACCTGCCGGGAACGGTATTCGAAAATCCGTTGCGCACCACGGTTGAAGGACTGCACGATACCATTGGCATCGATGGTGATGATGCCATCCGCCACATGATCCAGAATGGCCTGCAGATGATCCGCGGTTTCCTGCAGGTCCTGTTCGGCGCGCCATTGCTGGGTGATGTCCTGCACCGTGCCGTGGGACAGGATCGGATGACCTGCTAGATC
>JAKBAT010000016.1 GCA_021808815.1 Pseudomonadota bacterium | reverse complement strand
TTATGTTACAATTCGAAGCTTGCGCCCGTAGCTCAGTTGGATAGAGTACTTGGCTACGAACCAAGGGGTCGTGGGTTCGAATCCTGCCGGGCGCGCCACAAATCAAGGACTTAGGCCACCATCTCGGTGGCCTTTTTCTTTGCTGTAGGCAAATCGTCACAGCTTTCGATGGTCCGAAGCCCGGTGCGACGGTTCACCCACAATTTGAACTACCGGGTATTACAGTAGCGAATATGAATGTTCAGGTTCTGACACAAGCATCTATCCACATCAACGATTTCATCTTGTTTGGCGGGATACTGCTGGCAGGGATCATCGGTGGGGAAGTTGCGCATCGCACTCGGTACTTCCCGCGCATTACTGGTTTCATTGTCGTCGGGTTCCTTCTGGGTCCAAGCCTGACAGGAATTCTTAGTGACGACATGCTGGAGCGGGCGAAGATCTTCACAAACATTGCCCTGGGTCTGATCCTGTTCCAGTTGGGCTTGCAACTTGACCTGAAACAGATTCGTCAGAATATCGGATTGTTTGCATCCGGACTCACGGAAGGGTTGCTGTCATTTGTGGCAATAACCCTTGTTTTGGTCTGGATGAACGTCAGCCTGCTGCATGCCTTGCTGGTGGCCGCAGTAGGTGTTTCCTCTTCCCCAGCCGTGGTCCTGCTTGTTTCGCGAGAATTTGATGCCAAGGGACCTGTCACTGAACGTGCGTTGAACCACGTGGCGATCAACAATTTTTTGTCCTTTTTTATCTTCACGCTACTGCTTCCGTTTGTTCATTATTCCCAACATGCTTCCTGGCTGATCATTCTTCTGCAACCGTTTTATCAAGCCGGCCTTTCCCTGGTGCTGGCATTTTTGCTGGCAAGTCTGTGCATATGGATTGCGCGACATTTGGGCCAAAACGAAAGTCTGCAGTTCGCATTGCTGGTGGGGATAATCATGGTGGCTATTGGCCTCTCCAACGCTTTTAACTGTTCCAATCTCTTGACATTGCTGGCGACAGGCGTCCTTGTTCGAAACATGGACAGAAAAGACGATCTGATGCTGATCGAGTTCGGGCATGCGGGAGATATATTCTTCGTGCTGCTGTTTGTGATGGCTGGAGCCAATCTTCATATCCATGCCCTAATTACAGCAGGTTGGGCCGCACTGGCATTTGTGGGGGCACGGTTTGTCTCAAAATCCCTCGGAATCCTGATCTTAAAGCCCCTGTCACCACTCACGCTCAGACAAACAGCATGTCTGGGATTAACTCAAGTTCCCATGGCTGGAATGGCTATTGGGCTGACAGGGTCCCTGTCCAGCCTCTATCCGATGTTTTCTCAAGAATTGACGAGCATAGTCCTGGGCGCAGTGGCGATCTTGGAATCCATTGGGCCGATCGCAACGGAATATGCACTCAAACAGTCCGGCGAGATCGGACAAGACAAAACTATTGCTCATTGAGAAAGTAATTCGGGCTGCTGAAGCGGGTATCTACGGACAAACGAACGGACGCTTGAAAACTGGGGACAGGGGCCGGCCTTTGTTTTGCCTGTCTCATGCCCCGCTGAGTTTGTATGTCCAGCCAGGCATTGGGGGTGTTGGATTCGAATCCTGCTGGGGGGCGCCAAAAAATCAAGGAGTTAGGCCACCATTGCGGTGGCCTTTTTCTTCTGCGTAGCTAAAACGTCACCACTTTCTCCAATCCGAAGGCCCATGGCGCCATGTCATGCATTGCGGAATGACACCATTCGATACAGTAGTGTTACAAACGTCCCGGTAGAATTCAGCTCTTGTCCGAAAACGGAGTGGGGGTGCCCCAATGAAAGGATGGTTTGCTGGCGGGCTGAGTTTGCTGCTGGTGGGTTGCGGAAACATGCAGCTTGGCGACGGCTACACGGGGCCCATGATGGGCGGCGGGTTCGGGCCAGGATTTGGCCCCCCGGAAATGGGCATGGACGGGTTCGGAATGATGGGTGGTGGATTCGGCGATGGCTTCGGTGAGGGCGGCGGGTTCGGATTTGGCGATGACGACTGAGGAGCAGGAGGGAAACATGAAACAAAACGTACGCAGTACGGGACTGGTGCTGGCACTGGCCGGCCTGCTGGTTACGGGTTCGCTTGCGCGGGCCGCGGATTCAGCTCAGGACCTTGAGAAGAGCTACGCTGCCCATGAGGTGCGGCTGGACACCCGCATGTCCGAGTTCCACCAGGAACTGCAGATCACCATGACCCAGGAAGCGCTTTGGAAAACTTATGCAGGCGCCGTTCGCCATAGTCTGCAAGATGCCCACGACCAGACGGTCCTGGAAATCCAGCATGCCCCGGTAACGGCTCCCGAACATTTCGAACACCTGCTGGCCCTGAAACGTGAGCAGTTGAACAACCTGCGGCAAATCGCCAGCAGCTTCAACGCCCTCTACGTCGCGCTGTCCCCGGTGCAGAAACGGGTGGCCGACGAACACTTTGCCAAGATGCGGGCGGCCATGTTGAAACGGGTCGAGGGGCGCTAGCGTTCGTCCGGGACATGCTGACGCGTCACCGGCGCGAAGTGGCATAATCTCCTCTTACGCATCCCGATTCACGCAACGGAGGACTTCCATGACCCTGAAGCAATCCTGCCTGGCGAGCTGCCTGGCGTTTCTCTCACTCGGCGTCAGTGCCGGTGATTTCACTCTGACCAGTCCCACAATCGAAGCGGGCGGCCGATTGACTTCCTCCCAGGTGTTCGACGGCTTCGGCTGCACCGGAAAAAACATTTCCCCCGCGCTCGATTGGCAGGGGGCTCCGGCCGGAACCCGCAGCTACGCACTCACTGTCTATGACCCCGATGCGCCTACGGGATCGGGTTGGTGGCATTGGGTTGTGCTGAACATTCCAGCTTCCGTCCAGAGCTTGTCGGAAGGGGCGGGAAAGGTGGCTGGAGGCGCATTGCCGGAAGGTGCCCTGCAGGTGAGCACCGACTTCGGTCAGCCTGGGTTTGGTGGGGCTTGCCCTCCCATCGGTGACAAACCGCATCGCTACATTTTCACCATCCACGCGCTCAAGGTGCCCAAGCTCGAACTGCCCCCCAACGCTACGGCAGCGCTGGCCGGCTACATGATCCACGCCAACGAACTCGGGCAGGCGGGTTTCACTGCCTTCTACGGCCGATGAACGGCGGCAAGCGCTACGGACTTTAGCGATCCGGATATTTTTCGTTGAGGGCTTTTCTTGTCGGGCCCGGGGTGGGTGTGCCTCCCAACGCGACAAACAGGGCGGCTGCATCCTGAAACTGCTGTCCTTGTGCCTCGAGCACATGCAGCCGTGCCTGGGCGCTGGCACGTTTTGCCGTTTCCATATTCAGGCGTGCGGCGCTGCCAGCCTCAAGTTGTTGCCTGTCCAGGTCAAGCTCTGACTGCGCAATCTCCAGTGCGGTCTGGGCGATGACGAGAGATTCCGTATCGTGGGAGAGCGTCGCCAGCGCATCGGCGACCTGGCTGAATGCCTGTACCACTGTCTGGCGGTAAACCGCCAGGGCGGCCTGGTAGGCATGTTCCGCAGCTTCCTTTTCGGCTGCCCGTGACCCACCATCCAATAAAGGTGCTGAAATGCTACCCGCAATGGACCAGGCATTGCTGACCCCATAGAAAATGCTGGAAGGGGTGAGTGCTTCCTGAAACAGATTGGCGCTGAGTGTCAGGTCAGGATAAAGGTTGGCGGTTGCGATGCCGATGGCGGCGCTTGCGGCATGCAAATTGGCTTCCGCAGCCAGGATATCCGGTCGCTGGTGCACCAGCTCGGAAGGCAGGGTGACGGGCAATGTGGAAGGGAACCGTAGCTCCCCAAAGTGCAAGGAGGGGGGTTGCCAGTCAGCCGGCGCCTTTCCTGCCAGAACGCCCAGCATGTGCGCATTCAGATTGGCATGTTTTTCCAACGGGGCCAGGAGTCCGCGATCCGAGGTGACGCGTGCCTGCGCTTCCAGAATGTCCTGCCGGGTGGCAGTACCGGCTTCGAATGCTGCCTGTGCCAGGGTGAGCAAGGTTTCATCGGCCTCAAGGATCTGCTTGACGGATTCGATCTCTGCTTGCATGGTGGCAAGTTGAACGGCCTGTACCACCACGTTGCCCGTCAATGTCACGTAAAGGGCATCCAGTTCGTGATGCTGATATTCGGCCAGTGCCTGTTGATATTCGACCCGACGTTTTCTCCCGCCAAAAATATCCGGAGTCCAGCTCAGGGTGGGACCCGCTTCATAGTAGGTGAATGGCGGTATGAAAAAATTGGAAGGTCCGAACAGTGCCACCCCATATTTCTGCCGCCCTGCCAGGGCATCCAACGATACTTGTGGCATCAACTGCCCGGCTTGCGCCTGGGCGGTGGCATCCGCCTGGGCCAGGATTTCCCGTGCTGCAGCCAGGTCATTGTTATCCGTGAGTGCATGCCGGATCATGTCGTCGATGGAAGGTGATGCCAGCAGTGTCCACCAGTCGGCTTCGATGTGCTGTCCCAGCGCGATGCGCTGCTCCGGGGCAAGTATTTCCTTTTCAGGTGTATAGGTTTTCGTGGCAGGAGCATCGGGTGCCTTGAAGTCGGGGCCGAGGGCGCAGGCGGTCAGCAGCAAGGTTCCGGACAGTAGCAGGAGGAGGGAGGATTTCATGCCTCTATTCCAATGTTGTGATGGGCTCCGAGGGAGCCTTGCGCCTCGGTGGGCGCAACAGGATCAACAGCGGAATCACCGCAAGTGTGATGACCATCATCAAATAGAAATCATTGTTATAGGCCATCATGGCGGCCTGCCGGGTGATCTCGCCATTCAGGCGTGAAAGTGCCGCTGGGCTGACCAGGTCGATGACGGCGGAGGCAGGGGTGGAAGATGCCAGGGAATATGCCGTCAGGTGGGTTCCCAGCTCGGCATGCAGGATTTGCGTATTGCGGGTGAGCAATGTTTGTACGATGGAAATGCCGATGGCACTGCCGATGTTCCGTAGCAAATTGAAAAATGCCGTGCCTTCATTGCGCAATTCACTGGGCAGGGTGCTGAAGGCAACGGTGGAAAGTGGCACGTAGGACAGGCCGATGCCAAAACCCTGAAGGACGCCGGTATAAATGATGGGGTGCTGATCCATCAGCAGGTCAAAGCGGGTCATTTGCCACAAGGACAGCACGGTCAGGCCCAGTCCGGCTGCCATGATCAAACGGGCATCGATGCGGCCCACCAGTCGCCCCACAAGCAACATGGCAATGAGCGTCCCCATTCCGCGAGGCGCCGTGACGAGGCCGGTCAGAACGACGGGGTAATTCATTTCGTTTTGCAGCATGGGAGGAATCAGGGCGAGCGTGGCAAAGAGCACAACCCCGATCAGGAATATGAATACCGTGGCAGCCAGGAAATTGCGATCCTTGAATAGTGCGGGGCTGAGAAATGGTCGACGGTAGCTTGCCGTATGCATCAGGAAAAGATAGAACGCCGTACCCGCGACGAGGCCATACAACACGATTTCACTTGCATTGAACCAGTCTTTCAATTCCCCGCGGTCCAACAACAATTGCAGTGCGCCGATCCCCAGGGCCAGCGTGACAAAGCCAAAAAAATCGAAAGCATGTTTGATCTTATGGGTGTTGGGCATGAATACGGTCAATCCGAGGTAGGCCAGGATACCGATCGGGACATTGATGAAAAATACCCAGCGCCAACTATACTGGTCTGTCAGCCACCCTCCCAACGCAGGGCCGATGATGGGGCCCATGGTGACGCCGACTCCCCAGATGGCCATGGCCCGCCCATGGCGTTCAGGCGGATTGATGTCGAAGAGAACTGCCTGGGACAAAGGCACCAGAGCAGCGCCTGAAATGCCCTGCAACAGGCGGAAGAGCACGATTTCCGGCAGGCTGGTGGCAATGCCGCAAAGTGCTGAGGTGACGGTGAATCCCACCACTGAAATCAGAAATACCGGTTTGCGCCCAAAACGCTGTGCGAGCCAACCTGTGAGGGGGATCATGATGGCGGCAGCAACAATATAAGAGGTCAGCACCCAGGCCATCTGATCCTGGGTGGCAGACAGGGTGCCCTGCATTTTAGGCAGTGCAACGTTGGCAATGGTGGAATCGATGGCCTGCATGATAGTGGCCGCCATGACGGAGACAGAAATCAGGGGGCGATTGAGCGAAGGGAGGTCAGTGCGGGTCATGGCGAATATCCACCTCCACAAAGGCACTCAGCCCGGATTGAAGGGGGTGATGAGCGTCAACATCCTCGATGCTGATGCGCACCGGCAGACGCTGCACCACCTTTACCCAGTTGCCTGTAGCGTTTTCAGGGGGTAACAGCGCGAAACTGGATCCTGTCCCAGGGCTCAGGCTTTGCACGTGGCCATGAAATCTGTGGTCGGGATAGGCATCGATCTCCACGGTTGCAGACTGCCCTGGAAGAATCTGCGCCAGGTCAGTTTCCCGGAAGTTGGCCTCGACCCAGATGCGCCCACTGGAAACCAGCGCGAATACGGGAGCGGAAGCGGCCACGTAATTCCCCACCTGCAATTGTTCCACCTTCGAAACGATGCCTTCCTGGGGCGCCGTGATGGTGGTGTAGGAAAGGTTGAGCAATGCCTTGTCCAGGGTGGCCTGTGCCTGTTGCACCATGGGATGCGCTGCAATGTCCTGATCGGGCTGGTGGTTGAGCGCTGCCAGAACATTTTCTTTTTCCTGTTCGCTGGCTTTGACCTTTTGTTCCGCCTGGATCCACGCGTGCCTGATCTGATCGAGCTGGGCTTGGGAGGCGATGCCTTGGGAGGCCAGGCGTTGCGTGCGATTCAGTTCGTGGTGCTGATAGTCCAGCGTTTCCCTGGCGGAGACCACTTCGGCCTGGTGCTGCCGATAAGAGGCCTTGAGCGCTGCAATGTCGAGTCGTGCCTGGGCAAGTCGGGCGCGGGCCTCGGCCACGGCGATGACGAACTCCCGATCGTCCAGTTTGAACAATACCTCTCCGGGGTGGACAACCTGATTGTCCTTGACGCGAATGTCGACGACACGGCCTGCCACATTCGAACTGATTTGCGTGCGCGGTGCTGCGACGTAGGCGTCATCCGTGGAAACATGCCGCAGGCTGTTCACATAAAGGGCGCCTGTGACGAGTAACACGAGCACTGGGCCACCCAGGAGCAGCAGGCGTCGATGGCGCTCGAACCAATTGGGGGAGGCGGGCAGATTACTCATGGTGGACGGCAAGGTGGCGAGAGATTGGGACTCAGTCTACGCGGTATGAATTATTCCGATAAAGATGCATAATGCGAATACACTATTCGTATTTCAAAAACAATGCGCGGATCGGAATTTGCCGAACTGAAAGCTTTCATGGTGGTTGTGGACCAGGGCAGTTTCACCCGGGCTGCCGCCATCCTGGGGATTGCGGCCTCATCCCTGAGCCAGACCATACAATCACTGGAAAGACGTCTGGGAGTGCGGCTTCTGCATCGCACAACGCGCCGGCTTTCTCTGACCGAAGCAGGAGAACGCCTGGTGGAGCGCATTCGCCCTGCATTCGATGCACTGCAAGCCGCCGTGGAATCCATCAACGATTTTCGCGATACGCCCATGGGGACGCTGCGACTGAGTGTTTCCACTGTTCCCGCCCAACTGATATTGGCACCCCTGTTGAAGGACTTCATGAACAGGTACCCGGCGATTTGTCTGGACATTACGGTGGACAATACCAGCAGCGAGTTGGTGACCGGGCGGTTTGACGCGGGAATCCGCTATGGCCGGCGCATTGCACAGGACATGAGGCTGGTTCGGGCAAGCCCGCCCGTTCGGATCATTGCGATGGCGGCACCGGGCTATTTGGCAAGGCATCCTGCTCCCAAGACCCCGCAGGATTTGCAACATCATGCCTGCATCCAGTACAGGCTGGCCAACCAGCAAGTGGTGCCCTGGGAATTTGAAAAAAACCGCCAAAAAATCGAAATTGAGGTGAGTGGCCCCCTGATCGTCAATGATGTGGATCTCATGGTCAAGGCAGCCCGGGAAGGGGTTGGGGTGGGTTATATCGTGGAGCCTTATATCACAGAGGATATCCGAACCGGACGGCTCGTTCCCTTGCTGGCGGACTGGTCACGGCCGTATCACAGCTACTACCTCTACTACGCAGGACGGGATCAGTTGTCAGCACCCTTGCGGGCTTTCATTCAATTTCTGGGGGACACGATTGCAAGATAGTGGCCGGCCCTTTTGAAGCGACCCCCGTCCGGGACCCTGGACACCTTTTCCCAGCCGCGTGCAGCGCTTTGATAAAATAATCATTTGAAGCCTGGAAAGCTGGTTGAATCTTCCCGAGGATGACCCATTGAAAACTCCTGCAGCACCACCGGCAGTCGTACTGTTGAGCGGTGGCCTGGATTCTGCGACTGTCCTGGCCATGGCCCAGGAGGCAGGGTATGCCGTTCATGCCATGAGCTTTAACTATGGACAACGACATGTACTGGAACTCGAACAGGCGCGTGCCATTGCATCGATGGCAGGGGTGGCGGCCCATTCGGTCGTGGATTTCGATTTGCGCGCCATCGGTGGTTCGGCGCTGACGGATGCGATTGAAGTTCCCAAAGACAGGGTGCTGGACGAGCCGGTACCCAGCATCCCCATCACTTATGTGCCGGCACGCAACACGATCTTTCTGTCATTTGCGCTGGCATGGGCGGAAGTCCTGAATGCCCATGACATTTTCATCGGGGTCAATGCCCTGGATTACAGTGGTTATCCGGACTGTCGCCCGGAATACATCCATAGTTTCGAAGCGATGGCAAACTTGGCCACGCGCGCTGGGGTGGAAGGGCATCATCGGCTGGCCATCCATACTCCGTTGATTGCGCTGACCAAGGCACAAATCATCCGCGAAGGTTTGCGGCTTGGGGTGGATTACGGCCTGACCAGCAGTTGTTACGATCCTGCTCCGGATGGAAGACCTTGTGGTCACTGTGATGCCTGCCAGCTGAGGGTGCGCGGGTTTCGGGAAGTGGGGGTGCCGGATCCGTTGTGGCAGCGTTATGGCATGTGGACATGAGTACAGTCTGCATGCACTGGGCCGCCGCAGGCTTCGAAGCCGCGCGGCGGCTTGACCGGCCCCAGGGTGACCCGCGCAGTGGACGACGGCATGGGCATAGTTTCCGTGTCGAGGCACAAACAACGCTGCCTCCGGGTTGGGGGGAAGGACCTGGAGTTGAAGCACATGCCTTGCAGCGTCGGTTACTTCAGGGGGTGGGTGGCCTTGATTACGCAGATCTCAATGAAGTGTTGGTGGAACCATCAGATGCAAGGCTTGCGGACTGGTTGAGGCTACGCCTGGAGGTACCCGGTCCGTTGCGTCTGCATCTATGGGCGGGGCCCCTGCGAGGTGTGACCGACGATGCCCAGGGCCGCTTGCAGGTGTGGTTGCGCGACCGTTTCGAATCCGCCCATCGTCTGCCGCATGTCCCTGAGGGGCACAAGTGCGGGCGCATGCACGGCCATGGTTTTGAAGTGGTGTTGCATGCTCTCTGGGAGGAAGGCGGGAATGCGGATCTGGAGACTGCATGGCGTGCACTGCTCCCCCGCTTACATCTGGCCTGCCTGAATGATCTGCCGGGGCTCGAGATCCCGACTTCGGAAATGCTGTCCAGCTGGATCTGGCAGAAGCTCAAGCCGCGAGTGCCCGCCCTTTCGAGGGTCACGATTTTCGAAACGGCAACCTGCGGTGCCCATTTCGATGGGCGCGATTACAGCATCTGGAAAGACCACACGTTTGACAGTGCCACACGTCTTGGGGTGGGGAAAGCCGGGGACCCAAGACAGCGATTGCACGGGCATACCTATCTGCTGCGCTTGGGCTTGACCGCTCCTCTGGATCGGGTGCTGGGGTGGACAGTGGATTTCGGGGAGGTGAGTGCATTGTTTTCTCCCGTTTTCCAACAGCTGGATCACCAGCCCTTGCATGAAAACTTGCCGGGTGGCGATGTGGTATCGATCCTGCACTGGATTCGTGCCCGGTCTGCCCCGGCCCTCGCGGCCCTGAATCGTATTGAATTGCGGGATACACCGGGGACCGGAGCGATTTTGTCCTGGCCGGGTGGAAACTGAAATCATGGCCTACCATGTCAAGGAAATATTTCTCACGCTCCAGGGTGAGGGGATGCATACCGGCAGGGTGGCTGTTTTTTGCCGGTTCTCCGGGTGCAATCTCTGGAGCGGGCGAGAATCGGATCGTGCCCAAGCAGAGTGTAATTTTTGCGATACGGATTTTGTAGGGATTGACGGGCCGGGTGGCGGGAAATTCGGGTCCGCGTCAGCACTGGCGGACGCCATCGCTGCCCACTGGATTGGTCGGGCAGAACAGCAGTGGGTAGTGCTGACAGGAGGCGAACCGCTTCTCCAGGTGGATACGGGATTGCTGGATGCCCTGCATGCCAGGGGGTTTCAGGTGGCGGTGGAGACCAATGGAACGCAGCCGGCACCCAATGGGTTGGATTGGGTTTGCGTCAGCCCCAAGAACCAGGCGCCTCTGGCATTGTGTTCGGGTGACGAGCTCAAGCTGGTATTCCCCCAACCGCTCCTCTCTCCCGAAAGTTTCGAACATCTGTCTTTCACGCATTTCCTGCTGCAACCCATGGATGGGCCGCATCTGTCGGAAAATACGGCCAGGGCGGTGGCATACTGCCAAACCCATCCACGCTGGCGATTGAGTGTGCAAACCCATAAGTTGCTGGGGTTGCCCTGACAGCTGTTAAAATGTGAAACAATGTCGTGATACCGAGTCACATTGGATAAATGGTCATGATTGACAGGGATGGTTACCGGGCCAATGTGGGCATCATTTTGTGCAACGCCAAAGGCGAAGTATTTTGGGCGAAGCGTGTCAAGGAGCATGCCTGGCAGTTTCCTCAGGGGGGAATCAAGCATGGCGAATCCCCCGAGCAGGCGATGTATCGGGAACTGACCGAAGAAACCGGCCTGAGACCGGAGCATGTGCGCATTCTCGGACGCACGCGCAACTGGCTGCGTTATGACGTCCCGGAACAATGGTTGCGCCGGGATTGCCGTGGACATTATCGGGGACAGAAACAGATTTGGTTTTTGCTGCGCCTGATCGGCCGGGATTCCGACGTATCCCTGCGTGCCTCGTTGCAGCCCGAATTCGATGCTTGGCGCTGGCATGATTACTGGGTGCCCCTGGACAGCGTCATCGAATTCAAGCGTGAAGTCTATCAACTGGCCTTGCAGGAACTTTCCATCTTTTTGCGCCAGGATTACCGGCGTCACCGCCATGAAAAGGAATCCCCTGTTTCCATTGCCCGGGAGTCTTGACACCCCGGTAGTCCATTTGTAGACTGATACTTTAGACCTAGTCTAAAATACACCATCCATGACGAGGAGCTCACCATGAAGCTTGCAGGAACCAAAACCCACGAAAACCTGAAAGCGGCATTTGCCGGCGAATCACAGGCCAACCGGCGTTACCTGTATTTTGCAGCCAAGGCCGATGTGGAAGGACAAAATGATGTTGCCGTCGTTTTTCGCTCTACCGCGGAAGGTGAAACGGGCCATGCCCATGGCCATCTGGAATACCTGGAATCTGTCGGCGACCCGGCGACGGGATTGCCCATTGGCAACAGCCGTCAAAACCTGAAGGCTGCCATTGAAGGGGAAACCCACGAATATACCGATATGTATCCCGGGATGGCGAAAACAGCGCGGGACGAAGGATTTGACGAAATTGCCGACTGGTTCGAAACGCTGGCCAAGGCCGAACGTTCCCATGCCAACCGGTTCACCCAGGCATTGAAAGCATTGGTGGACTGAAGCGTTGCAATGTCCCCTCCAGGCAGCGCCAGCCTGGAGGGGCGTGACTTCGGCAAACCGGGCGACGCGGATGTCGTGTTGCCCATTTTTGAGAGCAGCGCATGTCAAAAGAAGGCAACCTGGAAGCGCCGACGCGGCATCCCCTGGACTGGAAACACCCCGATTTCTACGATCGTTCCAAAACCGAGGCGGAGATGGCGCGCATTTTTGACATCTGCCACGGATGTCGCCGATGCTTCAATTTGTGCAATGCATTTCCTGCACTCTTCGATGCCGTGGATGCGACTCCCGCTGGGGAATTGCATGACGTGCCAAAACAGGTGCAATGGGAAGTGGTGGATCAGTGTTACCTGTGCGACATGTGTTACATGACCAAATGTCCCTATACCCCCCCGCATCCTTTCAATCTGGATTTTCCCCACACCATGCTGCGGGCCAAGGCGGTGCAGTTCAAGGAGGGAAAGCCACGATTTCGGGACAAGCTGCTCAGCAGCACCGATGCGCTGGGAAAACTGGCTTCGATTCCCGTCGTGGTGCAGGTGGTCAATGCGGTCAATCGCAATGGGGTCACGCGTACCCTGATGGACAAGACCCTGGGCATACATCGCGATCGCGTTCTCCCGACCTACACATCGGCCACATTCCGCAAGCAGGCAGTGTCCTCCAGTGATGCCCACCCCGTGCAGGATGGGGACCGAACACCGGGCAAAGTGGTGATTTATGCCACCTGTTATGTCAATTACAACGAACCGGGCATAGGACTGGACCTGATCAAGGTGCTGGAACACAACCGGATTCCAGTCAGGCTGCTGGATAAGGAAGCCTGCTGTGGCATGCCAAAGCTGGAACTGGGCGACCTCGAGTCGGTGGCAGCCCTCAAGGAAAAAAACATTCCCCTGCTCGCTGAGGTTGCCAGGGCCGGCTATGCCATTTTGACGCCCATTCCTTCCTGCACACTGATGTATAAGCAGGAGCTTCCCTTGATGTTTCCCGATGACCCGGACGTACAGGCAGTTGCGCAAGCCATGTACGATCCATTTGAATACTTGTCCCAGCGGCATGCTGATGGCCTGCTGGATACCCGTTTTGTCCAGCCTCTGGGCCATGTGTCCTACCATGTCCCTTGTCACTTGCGCGTACAGAATATCGGTTTGAAAACCCGTGATCTGCTGCAAATGGTGCCGGAGACCACCGTCAACACAGTAGAGCGCTGCGCCGGGCATGACGGCACATGGGGGGTCAAATCGGAACATTTCAACATGTCCATGAAGATTGGACGTCCCGTATTCAATCGCATGGAGGAAGGGACTCCCGATTATGTGAGTTCCGATTGTCCGATTGCATCGCGCCATATCCTGCAGGGCATGAAGGAAGTTCACCGCAAGGAACATCCCATTTCCCTGTTGCGCATCGCCTACGGATTGAAGTGACCATGCCCGCCATATCCCGTGACTCATTGATGACGCTGGAAGCCTATGCGCGCGCGCGCCCACAATTTCGTGCCAGGGTAATCGTTCATAAACGGCAGCGCACCCTGCATTTGGGTGACCATGTCACCCTGTTGTTCGAAGACGAACTGACGATGCGGTATCAGGTGCAGGAAATGTTGCGCATCGAGCGGATTTTTGAAGAGCGGGGCATCCAGGACGAACTGGATACCTATAATGCACTCATTCCCGACGGGACCAACTGGAAAGCCACGCTGCTGATCGAATATGAGGACCTGGTGGAACGGGCACGCATGCTGGGGCGGCTGAAAGGGGTGGAAAATGCCATCTGGCTCCAGGTGGCCGGCCATGAACGCGTTTTCCCCGTGGCAGATGAAGACCTGGAGCGTCAGAACGAAACCAAGACCTCCACGGTTCATTTCCTGCGCTATGAGCTGACAGAGCCAATGATTGCTTCCCTGCGTGCGGGGGCTCCTCTGGGTGCGGGCGTCCAGCATCCTGCCTACAGTGCCGAAGTGCCGATTGTGGCTGAATCCCTCCGACAGGCCCTGCTGGAAGATTTGGCGTAAGCGTTCATTGGGACTGTCCTGCGACAGGGTCCCCATCCTATAATTCCAGTTTGACCTTTCAGGGACAGATCCAACATGTGTGGCATCGTGGGCGCCATTGCGCGGCGCAATGTGGTTCCGGTATTGATCGAGGGACTAAGACGCCTCGAGTACCGTGGTTACGATTCGGCAGGGATTGCCGTGATCAACGAAGGGTTGCAGCGCGTTCGCAGTATCGGGCGTGTGGCACAACTGGAACAGGATGCCCTGGCCCTGCAGGTCTCCGGTACCTTGGGAATCGCCCACACACGCTGGGCAACACACGGTGCCCCCAGTGTGCGCAATGCGCATCCCCATCAAAGCCGTGACGGCATTGCAGTCGTTCATAACGGCATTATCGAAAATCACGAAACCTTGCGCAGTCGTTTGATACAGCAAGGGTACGAGTTTGAGTCCGACACCGATACGGAGGTCATCGCGCATCTTGTGCATTCCCGCTACGCGCTGCACCGCGACCTGGCGCGTGCCTTGCAGGAAACGACAGGGTTGCTGGAAGGGGCCTTTGCCATTGCGGTGATTTGCGCCCACGAACCGGAACGGCTGCTGGCAACACGACGGGGAAGCCCGTTGTTGGTCGGGCTGGGGGAAGGAGAATATTTTCTGGCCTCGGATGCGGCCGCACTGATTTCCTTTACCCATCACATGGTGTACCTCGAGGAAGGGGATGTGGTGGACCTGACATTGTCCGGATATCGGATTACCGACAGCAATGGCCAGCCTGTGCCCAGGGCTGCACATGTCAGTGCGCTTTCGGTGGAAACGGCAGAATTGGGACCCTACGCGCATTACATGCAGAAGGAAATTGCCGAGCAGCCCCGTGCCTTGGCCGATACGGTGGAGCATGTGCTGGCACGGGGGTTTGCCCCCGAACTCTTTGGCGCAAAAGGGGCCGCCGTGCTGGGTGAGGCGGATAGTGTCACGTTGCTGGCTTGCGGAACCAGTTTCCATGCGGCCCTGGTGGCACGCTACTGGATCGAGCAGATTGCCAAGATCCCCTGCTGGGCAGAAGTTGCCAGTGAGTACCGATATCGCGAGAGCGTACCCAATCCGCGTACCCTGATCGTAGTGATTTCACAATCGGGTGAAACGGCGGACACGCTTGCGGCACTCAAGCATGCCCAGGCTCAGGGACATGCGCTTTCACTGGCCATTTGCAATGTGCCGGAAAGCGCTTTGACGCGCCAGGCCACGCTGACGTTTCTTACCCGTGCTGGCATGGAAATCGGAGTCGCCTCCACCAAGGCTTTCACAACCCAGCTGGCTGCCCTCTTTGCTTTGGCCGTCACGCTGGCACGCCTGCGCAACCGGCTGACGGCAACGGCCGAATCCAGCTACCTGGATGCGTTGCGGCGCTTGCCGAATAAAGTGCAGCATGTGCTAAATCTCGAGCCGCAGATCCAGAGCTGGGCGGAAGAGTTTGCCGACAAGCAGCATGCCCTGTTCCTGGGGCGCGGGGTGCATTATCCCATCGCCCTCGAGGGCTCCCTCAAGCTCAAGGAGATTTCTTATATTCATGCGGAAGCCTATCCTGCCGGTGAACTCAAGCATGGCCCCCTGGCTCTGGTAGATGCCCATATGCCGGTGGTGGCGGTGGCACCCAATGATGCCCTCCTGGAAAAGCTCAAGTCCAATTTGCAGGAAGTGAAGGCACGAGGCGGCGTTCTCTACGTGCTGGCCGACAATGACAGTCACTTTACTTCCACGGAAGGGGTGCACGTGATCCGCCTGCCTGACCACGAAGGAATCCTCAGTCCGGTCATGCATGTCGTTCCGTTACAATTGCTGGCATACCATGTGGCGAGACGGCGTGGTACCGATGTGGACAAACCGCGCAACCTGGCCAAAAGTGTGACGGTGGAGTAGCGATACCTCTACTGGGAGGTGCGATGGCAACGCTTGCAACTGTCGCCGGGGCCACAATGTGTCTTGGCCAAGAAGCGCCGCACGAGGTAGACGGCGGCCAGTGCAACGATCAGCAGAGTGATGGTCATGTCCCACATGTTCAGGATGCTCCTGCGACGAGGGCAATTCGGTAGGTGACGAAAGCAGCAGCGTAGGCCATGGCAAACAGGTAACCCATCATGGCCAGGGGTACCCGCCAGGAATTGGTTTCCCTTCGCACTGCTCCCAGTGTGGCAATACACTGGGGGGCGTAAACGTACCAGGCCAGGAGCGACAGGGCAGTGGGCAAACTCCATGAATGGGCGAGCACCGGTGCGAGCGCGGCGCTGACATCGGCGCCGGTGGTCGCGAGCGCATATACGGTGCCCAGAGCGCCAACCGCCACTTCACGGGCTGCCAGCCCCGGGACCAGCGCGATGCAAATCTGCCAGTTGAATCCAATCGGCGCAAAAAATACCCCGAGCGCTTGCCCTACCTTGCCAGCAAAGCTGTACTGGATGGCAGGGCCCGAAGCGCCCTCTGGCGCGGGCGGAAAGGAACTGAGGAACCACAGAAGCACCATGAGTGGCAGAATGATGCTGCCGACCCGAAACACGAATATGGCGCCGCGTTCCCACAACCCCATGGCCAGATTGCGGAAATTGGGGACACGATAGGACGGCAGTTCCATCATGAGGGCCTGATACTGGTGCCTGGCCGTGCGTTTGAGCACCAGGGCCACTCCCATGGCGGAAAAAATGCCGGCGAAATACAGTCCGAATAACACCAGCCCCTGCAGGTTGATGACGCCTGCCAGACTGCGATTGGGCACAAAGGCTGAAATCAGGAGAGCATAGACGGGCAGTCGTGCCGAACAGGTCATCAATGGGGCGATCAGGATTGTTGCCATCCGATCACGAGGGGTTTGCAGGGTACGCGTGGCCATGATGCCCGGGATGGCGCAGGCAAAACTGGACAGCAGGGGGATGAAGGCGCGGCCCGAAAGGCCGACGCTTCCCATGAGCCTGTCCAGCAAGAATGCGGCACGGGGGAGATAGCCCGAATCCTCCAGCGCCAGGATGAACAGGAAAAGAATCAGAATCTGGGGCAGAAAAACCAGAACGCTCCCGGCTCCGGACAGTATCCCGTCCACCAGCAGGCTACGCAGCATCCCGTCAGGAAGCGCCGCCCGGGCCATCTCCGCAAACCAGTTCACTCCCGCCCGGATGCCCTCCATCGGATATGCTGCCCAACTGAATACCGCCTGGAAGGCGAGGAACAGGATTCCTGACAGTATCAGCATGCCGAACAAGGGGTGCATGACCACCTCGTCGATGCGATCCCCCCATCCCTCCTGGCGGTGGCTTTCGTCGCAGGTACGGGCAATGATCGTGCGCACCTGCGTTTGCATGGCTTGCAATTCTTCTGCAGTGGGGTCTTTCCATGTCACCGGAGCACCCTGACTTGCTGTGACAGGGGCCTGCTGCTCGATGAAATCCACCAGCGCGGCAGCGCCGCCATGGGCCACGGCCACAGTCTCCACCACGGGTATTTCCAGTGCCTGCGCGAGGGCAGGGACATGGATCACGAGCCCTTGGCGCCGGGCCATATCCATCATGTTGAGTGCCAGCACCAGAGGGCGGCCCAGGCGTTTCAATTCGAGTACGAGACGCAAATGGAGCCGCAGGTTGGTGGCATCAGCGACGCATACCAGCAGTTCAGGGATGGCTTCGTCCTGTAGCTGGCCAAGAACCGCACGCCGGGTGATGGATTCGTCCAGAGACGTGGGGGTAAGACTGTAGGTGCCCGGCAGGTCAATAATGTGGAGTCGCTTGCCACTGGGGGATGTGAGGCTTCCTTCTTTTTTCTCAACGGTGACCCCGGCATAATTGGCCACTTTCTGGTGGCTACCCGTCAGGCGATTGAACAAGGCGGTTTTGCCGCAATTGGGAGCTCCCACCAGGGCGGCGACGAGGTATGGAAGCGTATGCGTGCTCATTGCGCTAACTGCGAATGATTTTGATGGCAGCAGCTTCTGTGCGGCGCAGGGCGAAGGTGGAAGTGCCGATCCTGACGGCAATGGGGTCGCCACTGGGAAACCCCCGCCGGATGACACGAATCTTCTCGCCTGGGACAAATCCCAATGCCATCAGGCGACGCACCCCTTCTTCCCCAAGGCGCTGGTCAGCGCCTTCGTCCAGACTGACTTCCGTGATGATGCCCGATTCTCCAGGGGCCAAATGGGTGACGCGATGAATGCGGTTTTTCATGACCTCGGACTTCGTAGACCAGAGAACAGTATAAACGAGAATGTTTCTTATTTGCAATTGGAAATCCAGGGCGCATGCTAGAATTGCGCCCTGTTGGCTTGAGTGATACGGGTGGCGCTGCATGACTTCCTTTTTGACGTTGACACGCCCTGACGATTGGCATGTGCACTTGCGCGATGGCGAGGGACTGGCGGCGGTCGCCGGAGATACGGCACGTCAGTTTGGCCGTGCGATTGTGATGCCGAACCTCAAGCCTCCGGTGGTTTCGGTTGCCCAGGCAGTTGCGTACCGGGAGCGCATCCTGTCCGCCCTGCCTGGTGATTCCGGCTTTGTGCCGTTGATGACCCTCTACCTGACGGAAGCCACTTTGCCGGCTGAAATCGAACGGGCGCGTCGCAGTGGCTGTGTCTACGGGGTCAAATATTATCCTGCCGGTGCCACCACCCATTCAGAAGCTGGGGTCAGGGATTTATCCCGGTGTCATGAAACCTTGCGCGCCCTGGAAGACCTCGGTCTGCCGCTTCTGGTGCATGGCGAAGTGACGGATCCATCCGTGGATGTTTTCGATCGGGAGCGGGTGTTCATCGAGCGGCACCTGATTCCGCTGGTGCAGCGCTTTCCGCGCCTGAAGCTGGTGCTGGAACATATCACCACGGCCTCCGCAGTGAAATTCGTATTGGCGGCAGGAAATACGGTGGCGGCCACGGTGACACCCCATCATTTGCTCTATAACCGCAATGCCTTGTTTCAGGGCGGTATTCGTCCTCATGTGTACTGCCTGCCCGTGCTCAAACGCGAAGAGCACCGCCAAGCCCTGGTGCGTGCTGCCACTTCCGGCAACCCGAAATTCTTTCTGGGAACGGATAGCGCCCCGCACGCACGCAGCACCAAGGAAAACGCCTGTGGGTGTGCCGGTATCTATAGTGCCCATGCGGCGATCGAACTTTATGCGGAAGCATTTGAGGCGGCAGGCGCATTGGATCGGCTGGAAGGCTTTGCCAGCCACTTTGGGCCCGATTTTTATGGCCTTCCGCGCAATACGACCTCCATTACGCTGAAGCGCGAATCCTGGCAGGTACCAGAAACATTCCCTTTTGGCGGGGATCGCCTCGTGCCCCTGCGTGCGGGGGAAACCCTCTGCTGGCGGTTGCAGGAGTCCGCCTGATACAATGGTCTTGAAGCTGGCTGGACAGTCGCCGCGCACCTTGGTGCGGGGAGGAAAGTCCGGGCTCCACAGAGCAGGATGCCGGTTAACAGCCGGAGGCCGTGAGGCCATGGAAAGTGACACAGAGAATCAGACCGCCGAAGTGTTGCGCTGCAGCACTGGCAAGGGTGAAAAGGTGCGGTAAGAGCGCACCGCGTCCACGGTAACGTGGATGGCATGTCAAACCCCATCCGGAGCAAGACCAAATAGGGAAGCAATCGCGTGGCTCGCGCGGCTTCCGGGTAGGTTGCTTGAGTGGCCGGGTAACCGGTTACCTAGAGGAATGACTGTCCACGACAGAACCCGGCTTACAGGCCAGCTTCCCCCTTTCTTCTAAATTTCTTTCCTTCCTTCAAAAAATCAGCCAGTTGGCTTGAAAAGCCTTGACCCTGTTTAACCATTGCCCTATAGTGGAAAAAAGTAGGAATAAATGGGAATTTGTGGTCAATTCAGGGGGTAAAGGGGAGAGTTGTGTTTCAGGGACCTTCGGAAATCAGCCTGGATGCAAAAGGGCGGTTAGCAATTCCCACCCGCTACCGGGAAGCGCTGCGCCTGCAAGGGCAGGGGCACCTCGTGATCACTGCGCATCCCCATCGCTGTTTACTGCTTTACCCTCGGCCGGCATGGGAACCCATTCGGGATGCCATCATGAAAAAATCCGGATTGGATCGGCAAACCACATTGCTGCAAGGGCTTTTGGTGGGCCATGCCGATGATGTGGAGATGGATGCGGCTGGCCGGGTTCTGGTGTCTCCCGCCTTGCGTCGTTTTGCCGGCATCGAGCGTGAACTGATGATGTTTGGGCAGGGCACGCATTTCAAACTGTGGAATCCAGCCGACTGGGACAGGCAATTCGAAGAAATCGAAAAGCTGGGTCCAAATCTGGTGCCGGCAGGCATGGAAGATCTTTCGCTTTAGCAATGAGCATCCGCGATCAGGGCTCCCCGGCCTTGCACCATGTCACTGTCCTGCTCGCAGAAGCTGTTTCCGCGTTGTCCCTTCAGGCAGCAGGCACGTATGTGGATGGCACTTTTGGCCGGGGTGGGCATAGCCGCCGGATCCTGGACTTGCTGGGCCCCCAGGGGCGCCTCATCGCACTGGACCGGGATGCAGATGCGGTAGGTGTCGCCAAAGGCTGGAATGATCCCCGCTTCGAGATCGTTCACGCATGCTTCTCGGATCTCATGTGGGTATTGCAGGAACGCGGCATTTCCAAAGTGGATGGGATACTGCTGGATCTGGGTGTTTCATCCCCGCAGATTGACGAGGCATCACGAGGCTTCAGTTTCCGGTTGGAGGGGCCGCTCGACATGCGGATGGACCAGGAAACAGGGAAACCTGTCAGTACATGGCTTGCAGAAGCCGAACGCGATGAAATTGCGCAAGTCATCCGTGACTACGGGGAAGAACGTTTTGCGCGTCAGATTGCGCAGGCGATCGTGCAGGCCCGCGCGGAACGTCCCATCCTGACCACGCTGCAACTGGCAAGGATCGTGGCATCTGCCGTACGTACCCGTGAAGCAGGCCAGGATCCGGCCACCCGGACATTCCAAGCCTTGCGACTGCACCTCAACCGCGAACTGGAAGAGATTGCCACAGTGTTGCCCCAGGCACTGGACATGCTGGCAGCGGGGGGCAGGTTGGTGGTCATCAGCTTTCATTCCCTGGAAGATCGATTGGTCAAACAATTCATGCGCGCACATTCACAGGCACCTGAAATCCCCCGGGGCATCGCGGTGCGGGAGGCTGATCGGCCGGCCCCCCGGTTGCGGCTGGTGGGCAAGGCTGTCCGTGCAACACCCCAGGAGATCGTGGCCAACCCCAGAAGCCGAAGTGCTGTCATGCGTGTGGCAGAAAGGACTGCCGCATGAGCCGGGTCAACATGATGTTGTTCGGCATCCTGATTTTTCTGGCAATTGGCGTGGTTCATGCGCAGCATCGGGCCCGTCATCTGTTTGTGGATTTGCAGAAAGAGAAAGATGTGGCAGAGCAATTGACGGGAGAATGGAATCAGTTGCAAACCGAACAGGGTACGCTTGCTTCCAGTCACCGGGTGGAAGAGGGCGCGGTACGGGTTTTACAAATGCAGGTACCTGAAGCTGCCCGCATTCATCTGCTGGTGACGGCAAAACCAGCGGAAGGGGGATCGCGATGAACGTTGGTGTTCACAGCGCTCGCCTCAATTTGCGCCTGGAAGGCTGGCGTTCCCGCCTGCTATTGCTTTGTCTGGTGGGCTGCTTTGCAGGACTTGCAGCGCGGGCTGCCTGGCTGCAGGGCTTTCATGCCGGATTTCTGCAGCAAAAAGGAGAGGAGCGTTATAGCCGCGTCATCGAAATGGCCGGCAGTCGAGGGATCGTTCGCGATCGCAACGGTCAGCCACTTGCCATCAGCACCCCTTCGGAATCGCTCTGGGCGAGCCGTGAAGATGTCGAAATGACGGCCACACAAAGCCGACAGCTGGCAAATTTGCTGCATGTGGACGCACGCGAGCTGATGCAACGCCTGAATGATGGCAAAGGCAATTTTGTCTATCTCAAGCGTCAAGTGACACCGGAAATTGCGCAGCAGGTGATGGATCTCAAGATTCCGGGTCTGTACCAGCAACACGGGTTTCACAGGGCCTATCCAAAAGGTGAGGAAACCGCACACCTGGTGGGGTTCACGGATGCGGATGATCGCGGTCAGGAAGGCGTGGAGCTGGCATACCAGGCCCAATTGGGAGGATTGTCAGGAGCCCGGCGCGTTATCAAGGATCGCGCGGGGAGAATCATCGAAGATGTGGAAAGCATCCGCGTTCCCCGAGCGGGGAAAGATGTCACCCTGAGTGTCGATGCACGTATCCAGCATCTTGCCTACCGCGAACTGCATAGTGCAGTGGTCATCAACAAAGCCAAGGCAGGTGCCGTGGTGGTGTTGGACACGAAGACGGGAGAAGTCCTGGCACTGGCCAATTATCCTGATTACGATCCCAACAACAGGGCACATCTCTCGGGTGCCCAGTTGCGCAACCGGGCCATCACGGACACGTTCGAGCCGGGCTCGACCATGAAGCCATTCACGATCGCCACGGCATTGGAAGCGGGCAAGGTGACTCCCAATACGGTCATCCCTACCAGTGGCGGGCAAATGACCATTGGTCCCAGCACGATCAGGGACACGCATCCGGCTTCTGCCCTGACAGTGTCCCAGGTGATCCAGCACTCCAGCAATGTGGGGGCTGCACGCATTGCATTGTCGCTGCCTTCCGAAACCTTGTGGAACATGTTTACCGATGTGGGCTTCGGGCAAACGCCCAAACTGGGATTTCCCGGGGAAGCAGGTGGGCGGGTGCGTCCTTACCGTACCTGGAAACCCATCGAACAGGCCACCATGTCCTATGGCAATGGGATTTCCGTCAGCCTGATCCAGTTGGCGCGCGCTTATACGATTTTTGCGGATGACGGAATGCTGAAGCCCCTGTCCCTGATACGGGTGAATGCGCCACCGGTAGGGCGCCAGGTCATTTCTGCAAAAACGGCCCACGAAGTGAGCGACATGCTGGAATTGGTGGTCAAGCCGGACGGGACGGCGCCTGCAGCGCAGGTTCGGGGATACCGGGTGGCGGGGAAAACCGGCACGGCCCACAAAGTCATGGGAGGCCGTTACGTCAACCGTTATGTGGCTTC
>JAKBAT010000121.1 GCA_021808815.1 Pseudomonadota bacterium | reverse complement strand
GCAGCATCTCCTTCAAGCACCGCCAGCAGCAACGCCCCCAATCAGGTCCCCGTGACCGTAGCCCAAAACCCCGCTGTCAATACGTTTCAGACCATCAACCTGCCCTATGTCACCATCACGGTATGCGACAACTTCGCGCATTGCCAGCGCATCGACCATGTCATCCTGGACACCGGTTCCTATGGCCTGCGCATACTTGCCAGCGCGATGGGAAGCCTGTCGCTGCCGGCCACCACCATGGCCAATGCAACGCTCGCGGAATGCGCCACTTTTGTGGGGGGATACATGTGGGGCGGCGTGCACGCGGCCACCCTCCAAATTGCCGGGGAAACCGCCCCCAACATCCCCATTGAAGTGGTGGGAGATCCTGCTTTCCCTGTGGCACCGGCGGGCTGCCAGAGCACCGGTAATACCAACATCGGAACTTTGACGGGAATCGGCGGGAACGGGATTCTGGGGGTTGGCGCCTTCGTCGAAGATCAGGGAGATTACTATGCCTGCAACGCCGGAACCTGCAATCCCGCCGGGCCGGTTGCGCTTTCAAGCCAGGTCAGCAATCCCGTCGCGTTTTTTACCACGGACAACAATGGCATCATCGTGCAAATGCCTTCCGTCCCGATGATGGGACAATTCATTGCCACGGGCACCCTCACGTTCGGCATCGATACGCAACCCAACAATTCGATTGCCGGGTTTCAACTGCTGCCAGCGGACGACAAGGGCAATTTCAGTGCCAACATTACCGGGCAAGTCTTCAACCAGTCCTTCATTGACAGCGGATCCGACTACTATTTCATCCCCCTGTCCGGACTCAACCTCAACGGTTATGGCGATTATGCGCCGGCTTCCTATACCACCTATGACACCTCGCTCTATTCCGCCGTGAGCCCTGTATCGACACCCATCCATACTCAAATCGCGATCATCAACTCCATTTTGCTGAATTTCGGCACGTACACTGCCTTCGACGATATTGCCGACCCGGGCATTTCCAACGCGGCGGATTTCGGCATGCCCTTCTTTTATGGAAAATCCCTGGCATTTGTCATCAGCGGGAGAAAAGTCACGGAAGGGGTGGGACCGCTGTATGCACTGCATTAACAATGCTATATTCCTCCCATGAATAATCGCACGGTTTTCACGGGGTGCCTGTTGGCCGCCTTGGCAGTGCTCCTGGGGGCATTCGGCGCGCACGGTCTTCGCGCGATACTCTCTCCCGCTGCACTCGAATGGTGGCATACCGCAGTTGAATATCAGATGTGGCATGCACTGGGACTGATCGGTCTGGGAGTCCACAAACGCAAGCATCTGGGGACTGCCGCCGTACTTCTCGCATCCGGCACGCTGGTGTTTTCCGGCTCCCTGTACCTGCTCGCGTTTACCCAGTGGCATTGGCTGGGCATGATCACCCCCATCGGAGGCCTGCTCATGATCGGCGGCTGGATCGTTGCAGCGGCCAGCTTCATGCGTCGCACCCCCATCGAATAAGGTCCCGGGCGACAAACTTGGCCGTGCTGCCACCCAGGTCAGCGCGGTGGATCGTCTACGTGATATTGCTCTTCCAGCCGCTTGCGATAGGCCCCTAACACATCACTACGGGTCAACATGCCACTGAGCCGGGCACCGGCACCATGGCCGGATACCACCGGAAGCCGTCCAACGTCGGCGACCGCCATGAGCTTGATGGCCTGCCGCAAATCAGCCTGTTCCTCAATCACCAGCGCAGGGCGGGCCAGCAGTTCACGCAATCTTGCCTGAGGATCCCGTTTGGCAAGATAAAGATCCTTGCGGGTCAATACCCCAAGAATTTCCCCTTCTGCATCCACCACAGGATAGCCCTGGTGCAAACTGCCTGCCTCACCGCTTTTGAGCCATGCCAGCGCACTCTCCAGTGTCTGTTCGGCCTCGAGGGTCACGGCCGGACGATGCGCATGCGCTCCCACATGCTCCTGAAGAAAAAAGTCACTGTGATAATCGCTGGGAACACGCACGCCACGGCGTGCGATTTTCTCCGTCATGATGGTCTGATGCATCATCAGGCTGGATACCATGTACGCAGTACCACATCCGATGAGAAGCGGCAGCAGGGCGGGAAGCTGCCAGGTGGATTCCACCGCGAACAATACGGACATGAACAATGCACGGGCCGAGCCCGCAAATATGGCGGCCATGCCCACCAGGGCCGCCATCTCCGGCGTCACGCCCAGCCCCGGAAACAGGTATTCCGCCCCTTTCCCAAGCAACGCTCCCAGACAAGCCCCCACGGTCATCAGGGGCGCCAGGGTCCCCCCCGACGTGCCACTGGCAAGCGACACCACCCAGGACAAGAGTTTGGCCAGGCCCAGGGTTCCCAAAAACGAAACGCTCATGCGCCCTGACAGACTATCCGTAATATTTTCATAGCCCACACCCAGGGTCCGGGGAACGAAATAGCCCACGATCCCCACGACAATGGCACCCAGGGCAGGCCACCACATCCAGTGCAGCGGCAATTTGCTGAAACCGTCTTCGACGGCGTACAGCGAACGGGTGATGGCCACTGCCAGCAGACCAACCACGCCTCCCAGGGGAACACACGCAAGGAGCACGTTCACACCAGGCCAGGTCAGGGCCGGCAGCAAAAAAAACGGGGCAAAACCCACCCATCCGCCACGCAGGGCCGCGGCCACCGTGCAGGCCACCAACACGGGCAGGAACGACCGCGCGCGAAATTCAAACAACAGGAGTTCAATGGCCAGCAACACCGCAGCCAGGGGCGTGCCAAAGGTGGCCGTCATCCCGGCAGCCGCACCTGCTGCCAAAAGCGCTTTCCTTTCGTCAGCAGTCATCTTGATGGATTGGCCAATCACCGAGCCCAGCGCACCTCCTGTCGCAATGATCGGGCCTTCCGCACCAAAAGGCCCTCCGGTTCCGATGGAGATGGCGGCAGACAAGGGTTTGAGAAACAACACCCGCAATGAAATGCGGCTGCGATTCACCAGTACCTGTTCCATGGCCTCCGGTATGCCGTGCCCCCGGATCGATTCGGAACCGTACCGTGCCATCAAACCAATCACCACCGCCCCCAGGACAGGGACTCCCACCACCCAAATGCCCAGGGCATTTCCCGCCGGCGAAATCGCAGTCCAGTCCAATGCCCCATAGAACGCGAAATGGGTAATGCCGCCAATGAGCATTTGCAACACCAGGGCAAGCACCGAGGCCACCCCTCCAACGAGCACTGCCAAGGCACTGATGAACAGTGTCCGCCGATCCATGCTTCTGGGTGATCGGGGCGCTTGCATGGCCGCCGTCATCAATGCGAGGCTCGTGGAAATGGGCAAAGGCGCCCTGCTCTGGGGTGGAGGATGTTTCGTCACGACTCTTTTCCGGAGATATTTAGAACAAGGCCAAGGGTGTCACGAGCCTTTTCTGCCGGCAATACTTCCAAGAAGGTACCCTGCCGGTCAAATGTGGAAGAAGTACGGGAGTTCGGAAGACGGCCTGAAATCCACCGACATCATGACATTTACCGTCATGATCATGAGGATGGACAGGAAAAAAAGCTTCCTCGCCCAGCGGCGATCATCGACGATGGAACGGCCAATCCAGGCCTGATAGAGCCAGTACCCGCCCAAAATGAGCACGGTAAAAAAATAGGCGAACCCTGTATAGTGCCCTGCCACGGGTAACAGGGCTGCCATCGTGAAAGCCGCAACGTAGCCCACCATGCGTTTCTTGGCCAAGGGCACCCCTTGGGAGACGGGCAACACGGGAATTGCCGCGGCCATGTAATCCTGCAGGTTCAGGATTGCAATCGAGCAGGCATGCGGCAACTGCCATAAACAGAACATGGTCAGCAGCATGAATGCGCCCAGGTCGAAGCTGTTGTGGACAGCACAATACCCGGCAAGGGGTGGCACAGCGCCGGCCAGGCTCCCCACCCATGTTCCAAAACGGGAATGGCGCTTCATGTAAAGGCTGTAGAGCCCCACATAAATGAAGAAACCCAGGAGCACGGTCAGCACGGTCAGCGCATTCGTCATCCTCTGGAGTATCGCAAAACCGGCAATTCCCAACAGGATGGCATACCCGATCGCCACAGGAAGCAATATCCGCCTCTGGGCCATTGGACGGTTGCGTGTGCGCCTCATTTTCCTGTCGAGGTTCCGGTCGATGCAATTATTGAAGACACAGCCTGAGGCCATGACCAACGCGATGCCCGTCAGGGTTGCCAGCAACAGGGTCGTGTCAACCTTGCCACGGGATGCCAGGAAAAACCCGCCGATGACCGAAATCAGATTCCCCGCAACAATCCCGGGTTTGATCACAGAGAAATAATCCCTGAGGGACATGATGCGTTCAGTGCGCCATGGACATGGCGCTTCCCATCATGTGCTGCTGGGTGTTGACCATGATCCAGACCGTCCCGCCAATCAGGATGGCCACAATCAGCAAGGTATACAGCAGGGCCATGACATTCCAGCGTTGCGCCGAGGAACC
>JAKBAT010000120.1 GCA_021808815.1 Pseudomonadota bacterium | reverse complement strand
ATCGCGGCCCATGGGCAGTTGCCAAAACTCGCCACCCAGGTGCACCTGCCGGTGCAGTCGGGCTCCGACCGCATCCTGGCCGCCATGAAACGCGGGTACACCGCGGCTTTTTACCGTGACCTGGTGACGCGGCTGCGGGAGGCCGTGCCGGGTCTTTCCCTTTCCAGCGATTTCATCGTGGGCTTTCCCGGCGAGACCGAGGCCGACTTCGAGGCCACGCTTGATTTGATCGAGAGTGTTTCCTTCGACGGCAGCTTTGCCTTTGCCTACAGTCCCCGTCCCGGCACGCCCGCGGCATCGCTCGTGGATTCGGTGCCCGAAGCGGTGAAGAAAGCGCGCCTGCAGCAGTTGCTTTCCCTCACCGATGCCACGGCCGCGTCGGTGAGCGCTTCCATGGTGGGTTCGCGTCAGCGCGTGCTGGTGGAAGGGCCTTCGCGACGCGATGCCTTGGAGCTGTGCGGGCGCACCGACAACAACCGGGTGGTGAATTTTGCCGGGGAGATGTCTTTGGTGGGCCAGTTCGTGGACCTCACCATCACGGACGTGGCCCACTACACCTTGCGCGGGCGCCTATGAGCACTCTCGAACTCGCCCTGGAGCCGGTGGACAACCAGCGCCTGGCCAACCTCTGCGGCGTGCTCGACGAAAACCTCAAGCAGATCGGGCAGGCGCTGGGGGTGGCCATTCGGCGCCGCGGCGAGCATTTCAGCGTGGAAGGGGGGGAGGACAAAACCGCCCTGGCGGCGGAAGTGCTGCAGACCTTCTACCAAAGGGCCCGCCAGTCCCTTTCCAGCGAAGATATCCACCTGGGGCTCGTGCATGCCCTCGACCGCCTGCCGGACGCCGCCCCGCGCCTGCGCACCCGCCGCCCCGACCTGCAGGGGCGCTCCGCGCACCAGGTGCAGTACCTGCAGCAGATGCAGGAGTCCGTCATCACTTTCGGCGTGGGCCCCGCCGGCACCGGCAAAACCTATCTGGCCGTGGCAGCCGCCGTGGATGCCCTGGAACGGGAGGTGGTGAAGCGCATCGTGCTGGTGCGCCCGGCCGTGGAAGCCGGAGAAAAGCTGGGGTTCCTGCCGGGGGATCTGGCCCAGAAAGTGGACCCTTACCTGCGCCCCCTCTACGATGCCCTCTACGACCTCATGGGCTACGAGCGCGTGGGCCGGCTTTTCGAGCGCGGGGTGATCGAAGTGGCGCCCTTGGCCTACATGCGCGGGCGCACCCTCAACCACAGCTTCATCATCCTGGACGAAGCCCAGAACACCACGCCTGAGCAGATGAAGATGTTCCTCACCCGCATCGGGTTCGGCACCAAGGCCGTGATCACGGGCGATGTGACCCAGATCGACCTGCACCGCACCCAGAAGAGCGGGTTGATCGATGCGCGCAACGTGCTGCAGCGGGTGGAGGGCATCGCGTTTACGATTTTTCAGTCGGAGGACGTGGTGCGCCACCCCCTGGTGCAGCAGGTGGTGAACGCCTACGAACGCCACACCCGCCCCCTGGAATGAACGCCTCCCCGCCCCTGACTCTCACGGTGCAACGTGCGAGCCGCACCACCGGCCAGCCCAGCCGCCAGTCGCTGCTGCGCTGGAGCCGGGCCGCCCTGGCAGGCCCCGCACAGGTGACCATCCGCCTGGTGGACCGGCGCGAGGGGCAGGCCTTGAACCGCACTTTCCGGGAGCGCGACTACCCCACCAACGTGCTCACGTTCGTGTATGGCCGCGAGGCCGATACCTGGGTGGGCGACCTGGTGCTCTGCGCCCCGGTGGTGAAGGCAGAAGCCCGCGCCCAGAAAAAACCGCTCGCCCACCACTACGCCCACCTGGTGGTGCACGGCCTGTTGCACCTGCAGGGCTACGACCATGAAAAACCCCGCGCCGCCCGGGTGATGGAAGCTCTGGAAACCCGCATTCTCGCGGAGCTTTCCATTCCCGATCCCTACCAGGCCCTGCACTGACCATGACCGACGACCCCAAGCCCCCTTCCCTGCTGGAACGCCTCGCCCACTGGCTGCAGCGCCCCCCGGAAAACCGCGAGGACCTGGTGGCGCTCCTGCACCAGGGGCTGGAACATGAGCTGCTCGATGCCGATGCCCTCACCATGATGGAAGGGGTGCTGAGCGTGGCCGACATGCAGGTGCGTGACGTGATGATCCCGCGCGCCCAGATGGACGTGATCGAAGTGTCCCAGTCGCCCGAGGCCTTCATTCCCTTCGTGATCGAAACCGCCCATTCGCGCTTTCCCGTGGTGGACGAGGGCAAGGACAACGTGCTGGGCATATTGCTGGCCAAGGACCTGCTGCGTTATTACGCGGGGGAAGAGCAATTCAACGTGCGCGACATGCTGCGCCCGGCGGTGTTCGTGCCCGAATCGAAACGCCTCAACGTGCTCCTGCGGGAATTCCGCGCCAACCGCAACCACATCGCCATCGTGGTGGACGAATACGGCGGCGTGGCGGGGCTCGTCACCATCGAGGACGTATTGGAGCAGATCGTGGGGGAGATCGAGGACGAATACGACTTCGATGAAACCGAAGACAACATCGTGCTGGAGCGGCCCGGGCGCTTCCGGGTCAAGGCGGTGACGGAACTGGCCGACTTCAATGCGGCGCTCGGCACGCATCTGGCGAGCGAGGACTTCGACACCGTGGGCGGGCTCGTGGTGAGCCGTTTCGGGCGCCTGCCCCAGCGCGGCGAACGCATTGCCTTCGAGGGCCTGTCCTTTCTGGTGCTGCGCGCCGACAGCCGGCGCCTGCATTCCGTGCTGGTGGAAAAACTCCCGCCGCCCACCCGCCTCGCCCCATGAAGTCTCTCGGCATGGGCACCCTGCTGGCACTGCTGACGGGGGCGCTCACCGTGGCAGGCTTCGCTCCCTTCGGGCTCTGGCCCGCTCCCATCCTCTCCCTCACCGTGCTCATGCTGCTGTGGCGCCGGGCGCCCTCGCCCTGGGCCTGCGCGCGCCTGGGCTTCTGGTGGGGCCTGGGGTGTTTTCTGGCGGGGGTGAACTGGCTCGACATCAGCCTGCACGATTACGGCGGCATGCCCCAGACCGCCGCCATTCCCGGCATCGTGGGGCTGTGCGCGCTGCTGGCCGCCTTTCCCGCGGCAGTGGGGTGGGGAGCGGCACGGTTCTTCGGGAGGCGCCCCAAGGCGCGCTGGCTCATCGCCGTGCCCGCCCTGTGGACCCTCGCCGAATGGGTGCGGAGCTGGTTTCTCACGGGTTTTCCCTGGCTTTCCCTGGGGTATGCCCAGACCCCCCACGGCCCCTTCGCGGGCGTGGCCCCGGTGCTGGGGGTGTTCGGGGTGACGGCGGCCTCGGTGCTGCTGTCGGGGCTGCTGGCGGCGCTGGCCACGGCGCGCCGCGACGACCATGCCCTGGGGCCGCTCGCCGGGGCGGTGCTGCTGCTGGTGGGCACGGGCCTGGGGCTGGGCCGGGTGGCCTGGACCCACCCCGTGGGGGTACCCTTGAGCGTCAACCTGCTCCAGGGCAACGTGCCCCAGGACCAGAAATTCCAGCGCGACGAAACGCCCCTCATCGTGCAGCGCTACCTCAACCTGCTCAAGGGCAGCCCCGGCCACCTCATCCTCATGCCCGAAAGCGCCCTGCCCTACGTGCGCGAAATGCTGCCTGAATCCATCGCCGACACTTTCGAGCGCTACGGCTACGACCACGACGCGGACCTCCTGGTGGGGCTCTTCTCCGAGCCGGCGCGGGGCCAGTACTACAACAGCGTAGTGAGCTTCGGGCATTCGCCCTCGCAGACCTACCAGAAAGTGCACCTGGTGCCCTTCGGCGAATTCATTCCCCTGGAAGGGCTCCTGAAACCCCTCCTCCATGCCCTGCTCACCATTCCCATCGACAGCCAGCAGCACGGCAGTCCCGACCAGCCGCCGCTACGCGTGGCGGGGCAGTACGTGGGCGTGGACATCTGCTACGAGGACGCCTTCGGCGACGAAATCCTGCACGCCCTGCCCCAGGCCACGGTGCTGGCCAACTTCACCAACGACGGCTGGTTCGGCGATTCCATCGGGCCCGAGCAGCACCTGCAGATGGCCCAGACCCGCGCGCTCGAAACCGGGCGCTCCCTCCTGCGGGTCACCAACACCGGCGTCACCGCCATCATCGACCCGCGCGGGCGCCTGCTCGTGCGCGCCCCGCGCGGTGAGGTGTTCAACCTGAGCGGCATGGTGCAGGGCTATGCGGGGCGCACCCCCTTTGTGGTGCTGGGCAATTACGGTATCCTTGCCCTTTGCCTGTTGGCCCTCGTGCTGTCCATACCGCTCAATCGTCGCCCATGATCTGTTGTCTGCCTTCCCGCCGCCAAAGCCACATGTTGGGCTTCCTGATCGCGGCGGCCCTGCTGGCCTTTGCCCTATACCTGCAGCAGGTGCAGGGCGAGGACCCCTGCCCCCTGTGCATTTTTCAGCGGGTGGTGATGATTTTTCTGGGGCTTCTGTTCCTGCTGGCCGCCCTGCACCACCCGG
>JAKBAT010000015.1 GCA_021808815.1 Pseudomonadota bacterium | reverse complement strand
GCCAACGGCACGCCGGCAGACATCGTGCTCAATCCGCTTGGCGTTCCTTCGCGCATGAACGTGGGACAGATTCTGGAAACGCACCTGGGATGGGCGGCCAAGGGGTTGGGCCATGTGATCGGGCAGTTGCTCGATCAGCAGGCCGAGGCCATCAAGGTACGGTCTTTCCTGGAGCAGATCTACAACAGCGCGGGCAAGCAGGAAGACATTGCCGGTCTGGACGAGAACGAAATCCTCGAATTGGCCCAGAACCTGCGTTCCGGAGTGCCTTTCGCCACCCCGGTATTCGACGGGGCGACCGAGTCGGAAATCAAGGACATGCTGGAACTGGCAGGCCTGCCCCGCAACGGGCAGATGCAGCTGTTCGACGGCCGCACGGGCGAAGCCTTTGATCGTCCCGTGACCCTCGGGTACATGCATATTCTCAAGCTGCATCATCTGGTGGACGACAAGATGCATGCCCGCTCCACTGGGCCTTACAGCCTGGTGACCCAGCAGCCGCTGGGCGGGAAGGCGCAGTTCGGCGGACAGCGCTTCGGGGAAATGGAAGTGTGGGCGCTGGAGGCCTACGGCGCTGCCTACACCTTGCAGGAAATGCTGACGGTCAAGTCTGACGATGTGGCCGGCCGCACCAAGGTGTACGAAAACATCGTCAAGGGCGAGCACAAGATCGATGCCGGCATGCCGGAATCCTTCAACGTGCTGGTCAAGGAAATCCGCTCGCTCGGGATCGACATCGATCTCGAACGTTTCTGATCGGAATTCATCACTGGGCGATCCCGGTTGCATGGGCCGGGAAGTCCGATGGAGGTAACGCGTGAAAGCACTACTCGATTTGTTCAAGCAGGTGACGCAGGAAGAGGAATTCGATGCCATCCGGATCGGTCTGGCTTCCCCCGATAAAATCCGTTCCTGGTCCTACGGCGAGGTCAAGAAGCCGGAAACCATCAATTACCGGACATTCAAGCCCGAACGGGACGGACTGTTCTGCGCCAAGATTTTCGGTCCGGTCAAGGATTACGAGTGCCTGTGCGGCAAATACAAGCGGCTCAAGCATCGTGGCGTGATCTGCGAGAAGTGCAATGTGGAGGTGACCCTCTCCAAGGTGCGCCGCGAGCGCATGGGACACATCGAGCTCGCGAGCCCGGTGGCGCACATCTGGTTCCTCAAGTCCCTGCCCTCCCGCCTGGGCATGGTGCTGGACATGACGTTGCGGGATATCGAACGGGTGCTCTATTTCGAGGCCTATGTGGTCACGGATCCCGGCATGACCCCGTTGCAGCGCTGCCAGTTGCTCACGGAAGAAGACTACCTGACCAAGGTGGAGGAGTATGGCGACGAGTTTTCCGCCAGCATGGGGGCGGAAGGCGTGCGCGAGCTGTTGCGGCACATCAACCTGGACATGGAAATCGAACGGTTGCGCCAGGAGCTGTCCAGCACCACCTCCGATACCAAGATCAAGAAGTTTGCCAAACGGGTCAAGATTCTCGAGGCCTTCCAGAAATCCGGGATCAAGCCGGAATGGATGATCATGGAAGTGCTGCCGGTGCTGCCGCCCGAATTGCGTCCACTGGTGCCGCTGGATGGCGGGCGTTTTGCCACGAGCGATCTCAATGACCTTTACCGGCGCGTCATCAACCGCAACAACCGGCTGAAGCGCCTGCTCGAGCTGAAAGCGCCCGAAATCATCGTGCGCAACGAAAAGCGCATGCTGCAGGAGGCGGTGGATTCGCTGCTCGACAACGGCCGTCGCGGCAAGGCCATGACAGGGGCCAACAAGCGTGCGCTCAAGTCCCTGGCCGACATGATCAAGGGCAAGAGCGGTCGTTTCCGCCAGAACCTGCTGGGCAAGCGCGTGGACTATTCCGGACGTTCCGTCATCGTGGTGGGACCGCAGCTCAAGCTGCACCAGTGCGGCCTGCCCAAGAAGATGGCCCTCGAACTGTTCAAACCCTTCATTTTCCACAAGCTGGAAGTGTTGGGCCTGGCCACCACCATCAAGGCGGCCAAGCGTATGGTGGAACAGGAAATCCCTGAAGTCTGGGACATCCTCGAGGAAGTGATCCGGGAGCATCCGGTCATGCTCAACCGTGCGCCAACCCTGCACCGTCTGGGTATTCAGGCGTTCGAGCCCGTGTTGATCGAAGGCAAGGCGATCCAGCTGCACCCGCTGGTGTGCGCAGCGTTCAATGCGGACTTCGACGGTGACCAGATGGCCGTGCATGTGCCCTTGTCCCTCGAAGCCCAGATGGAAGCCCGCACCCTGATGCTGTCTTCCAACAACGTCCTGTCTCCGGCCAACGGCGACCCCATCATCGTGCCCTCCCAGGATATCGTGCTGGGCCTGTATTACATTACCCGCGAACGGGTCAATGCCCGTGGCGAAGGCATGCATTTTGCCAACGTGGCAGAACTGGTGCGGGCATTCGATGCGCGCCAGGTGGACATCACGGCGCGCGTTATGGTGCGCCTGAAGGAAATTGTGCGTGACCAGGAAGGCGAGCGGGTGGAAAAGGTGACCCGTTATGAAACCACGGTGGGCCGGGCCATGTTGTCGGAAATCCTGCCGGAAGGGTTGCCCTTCGGCCTGATCAACAAGGCGCTCAAGAAAAAGGAGATCTCCCGCCTCATCAACGCGGCATTCCGCCGTTGCGGCATCCGCGAAGCCGTGATTTTTGCCGACCGTTTGATGTACACGGGGTTTGGCATGGCAACCCGTGCCGGCATCTCCATTTGCGTGGATGACATGCTGGTGCCCCAGGAGAAGGAATCCCTGATTGCTGCGGCAGAGAAGGAAGTCAAGGAAATCGAGGCGCAATACACTTCGGGCCTCGTGACCCAGGGCGAACGCTACAACAAGGTGGTGGATATCTGGGGGCGTGCCGGTGATCAGGTGGCCAAGGCCATGATGGACCAGCTGGGCCGCGAGCCGGTGACGGATCGTACCGGCAAGGAAACCACCCAGGAATCCTTCAATGCCATTTACATGATGGCGGACTCCGGGGCCCGCGGTTCAGCCGCCCAGATCCGGCAGTTGGCCGGAATGCGCGGACTGATGGCCAAACCGGACGGTTCCATCATCGAAACGCCCATCACGGCGAATTTCCGTGAGGGGCTCAATGTGTTGCAATACTTCATCTCCACCCACGGGGCGCGCAAGGGCCTGGCCGATACCGCGCTCAAGACCGCCAATTCGGGTTACCTGACCCGTCGCCTGGTGGATGTGACCCAGGACCTGGTGGTGATCGGGCCGGATTGCGGCACGCAACAGGGCATGGTCCTCAAGGCGCTGGTGGAAGGGGGTGAAGTGGTCGAGCCCCTGCGCGACCGCATTCTTGGGCGTGTCAGCGCGCTTGACCTGTTTCACCCCGAATCGGGGGCGCTGCTGCTTTCCGCGGGCACCTTGCTGGATGAGGATGCCGTGGACGCGGTGGAAGCTGCCGGCATCGACGAGGTCAAGGTGCGTACGCCCCTGACCTGCGAAACCCGCTATGGTTTGTGTGCCCAGTGTTATGGCCGTGATTTGGGCCGTGGCGGGCTCGTGAACGTGGGAGAGGCTGTCGGCGTGATTTCTGCCCAGTCCATTGGCGAACCGGGCACCCAGCTCACCATGCGGACGTTCCACATCGGCGGCGCGGCATCCCGTGCAGCCGTGGTGAGCCAGGTGGAAAGCAAGTCGAGCGGGGTCGTGCGCTTCTCCACGGGGATGCGTTACGTGACCAACGCGCGCAACGAGCAGATCACGATTTCCCGGGGCGGGGAAGTGGTCATCACGGAAGAAAGCGGACGCGAGCGCGAACGGCACAAGGTGCCCTATGGCGCCACCCTGCTGATCCAGGATGGACAAAAGGTGAAAGCCGGCCAGATGCTGGCCAGCTGGGATCCCCATACCCGCCCGATCATTACCGAATACTCGGGCGAAGTGCGTTTCGAAAACGTGGAAGAGGGCGTCACGGTGGCCAAGCAGATCGACGAGGTCACCGGGCTGTCCACCCTGGTGGTGATCGATCCCAAGCGTCGTGCGGGAGCTCAGAGCAAGGGGCTGCGCCCGCAGGTCAAGTTGCTGGATGGGCATGGCAAGGAAGTGAAGCTCGCCGGAACGGACCAGTTGGTCAATATCACGTTCCAGATCGGGGCCATCATCACCGTGAAGAACGGCCAGCAGGTGAGCGTGGGCGAAGTGCTGGCCCGGATTCCCCAGGAATCTTCCAAAACCCGTGACATTACCGGGGGTCTGCCCCGCGTGGCAGAGCTGTTCGAAGCCCGTTCCCCCAAGGATGCCGGACTACTGGCGGAAATCACCGGTACCGTTTCCTTTGGCAAGGACACGAAGGGCAAGCAGCGTCTGGTCATTACGGACATGGATGGGGTGGCGCACGATTACCTCATTCCGAAGGACAAGCATGTCACGGTGCACGACGGTCAGGTGGTCAACAAGGGAGAAATGATCGTGGATGGTCCCGCCGATCCCCACGACATCCTGCGCCTGCTGGGTGTGGAGGCGCTGGCACGCTACATCACGGACGAAGTCCAGGATGTCTACCGCCTGCAGGGGGTGAAAATCAACGACAAGCACATCGAGGTGATCGTGCGCCAGATGTTGCGCCGGGTACAGGTCCTGGATGCCGGGGAAACCCGTTTCATTCCCGGAGAACAGGTGGAGCGCGCCGAACTGCTCGAGGAAAACGAGCGCATCATCGGAGAAAACAAGCGCCCGTCCACGTTCGAGAACGTCCTGCTGGGCATTACCAAGGCATCGCTTTCCACCGATTCCTTCATTTCGGCGGCCTCGTTCCAGGAAACCACGCGCGTGCTCACCGAAGCGGCCATCATGGGCAAGCGCGACGACCTGCGCGGACTGAAGGAGAACGTGATTGTGGGCCGCCTGATTCCGGCCGGGACGGGGCTTGCCTATCACAAGACCCGCCACAGCCCGCAAACCCCCGGTCTGGAGCTGGACATCGGATTGGATTTGGGAGACTCGGCCTCCGAAGCGACGGGAGACGAGCAGGTGGCTTGACAAGAAACCGCCTACCCTCTAGAATCGGCAGTCTTTTTTCGGACAAAATCTGTTTTGTCCGTGTTGGGCTGTCCTGACATGGATATGGGAAATAGAAAATAAATGCCAACAATCAACCAGTTGATTCGCAAGCCGCGAACCGCGAAGAAAGCCAAAAGCAAGGTTCCTGCGCTCGCCAACTCCCCACAAAAGCGCGGGGTGTGCACACGCGTGTACACCACCACCCCGAAAAAGCCGAACTCGGCGCTGCGTAAGGTGGCCCGGGTGCGCCTGACCAACGGTTTTGAGGTGACGAGCTACATTGGCGGAGAAGGGCACAACCTGCAGGAGCACTCGGTGGTGTTGATTCGTGGCGGCCGTGTGAAGGATTTGCCGGGTGTGCGTTACCACACCGTCCGTGGCAGCCTCGATACCGCCGGCGTCAAGGATCGTAAGCAGGGACGCTCCAAATACGGCGCGAAGCGCCCGAAAGCGGCCTAATTCCAAGAGCATATTGAAGAGAGCGCACCATGCCCCGTCGTAGAGAAGTCCCGAAACGCGAAGTCCTTCCGGATCCCAAGTTTGGCAATGCCGACATTTCCAAATTCGTCAATGTCATCATGGACTCGGGCAAAAAGTCGGTGGCAGAACAGATCGTCTATCGTGCCATGGAAGTGATTTCCCAGAAATCGGGCAAGGATCCGATCGATGTGTTCATCGCGGCGCTCAACAATGCGCGCCCCCTCGTCGAAGTGAAAAGCCGGCGGGTGGGTGGTGCCAACTATCAGGTGCCCGTGGAAGTGCGCGCCAGCCGGCGCACGGCGCTGGCCATGCGCTGGCTGCGTGAAGCAGCCCGCAAGCGCGGCGAAAAGTCCATGGGGCTGCGCCTTGCAGGTGAATTGATCGATGCTTCCGAAGGTCGGGGCGGTGCGATCAAGAAGCGTGAGGAAGTGCATCGCATGGCCGAGGCCAACAAGGCCTTTGCCCATTACAGGTTTTAATCCGGACCACGATCCGCAGTCGGTTCGCGACGGAAGGCGGAGATCGGCGGCCCCAGGGCCGCTCGGTTCGGCAGGATGGCACGACCCCGCGGGGTTCCATCCGGTGAAGCAATGACAGGATGCTTGGGCCCGGGCAACGCGCCGGGCCTTTGGCGTATGGATTGAATATTCGACAGGCAGACGAAATTGGCTCGCAAAACACCCATCGAACGGTACCGGAATATCGGCATTTCCGCACACATTGACGCGGGCAAGACCACCACGACCGAACGAATCCTGTTCTATACCGGTGTTTCCCACAAAATCGGTGAAGTGCATGATGGCGCTGCCACCATGGACTGGATGGAGCAGGAGCAGGAACGTGGCATCACGATCACGTCTGCGGCCACGACCTGTTTCTGGCGCGGCATGGAAGGCAAGTTTCCCGAGCATCGCATCAACATCATCGATACCCCGGGGCACGTGGACTTCACCATCGAGGTGGAGCGTTCCATGCGCGTCCTGGATGGTGCCTGCATGGTCTATGACTCGGTGGGCGGCGTTCAGCCCCAGTCCGAAACCGTCTGGCGTCAGGCCACCAAGTATGGCGTGCCCCGCCTGGCCTTCGTCAACAAGATGGACCGCGTCGGTGCCGATTTCTTCAAGGTGTATCGCCAGATCAAAGAGCGTTTGCGCGGCAATCCCGTTCCGATCCAGGTGCCGATCGGTGCGGAAGAAAAGTTTGCCGGCGTGGTGGACCTGGTCCGCATGAAGGCCATTCTGTGGGATGAAGCATCCCAGGGCATGAAATTCGAGTTCCAGGAGATCCCCCTGGAACTGGTGGACCTCGCCGATGAATGGCATGAAAAGATGGTGGAAGCCGCGGCGGAAGCTTCCGAGGAACTCATGAACAAGTATCTCGAGTCGGGCGAACTGACCGACGACGAGATTCGCCGCGGGCTGCGCATGCGCACCATTTCCGGCGAAATCGTGCCCATGCTCTGCGGCAGCGCCTTCAAGAACAAGGGCGTGCAGGCCATGCTGGATGCCGTCATCGAATACCTGCCTGCGCCGGTCGACATCCCGCCTGTGGATGGCGAGCTGGAAAACGGCCAGCCGGGCACCCGCAGGGCTGCGGACGAAGAGCCGTTTTCAGCGCTGGCCTTCAAGATCATGACGGATCCTTTCGTGGGCCAGCTGATTTTCTTCCGGGTGTATTCCGGGGTGATCAACTCGGGCGATACCATTTACAACCCCATCAAGGGGCGCAAGGAACGGGTGGGCCGGATCCTGCAGATGCACGCCAACCAGCGCGAGGAAATCAAGGAAGTGCGGGCCGGTGACATCGCAGCGGCCGTTGGCCTGAAAGAGGCCACCACGGGCGATACCCTGTGTGACCCGGACAAGGTCATCACCCTGGAAAAAATGGAATTCCCCGAGCCGGTGATTTCCCAGGCCGTGGAGCCCAAAACCAAGGCCGACCAGGAAAAAATGGGGATTGCCCTCAATCGCCTGGCCCAGGAAGACCCTTCGTTCCGCGTCCACACCGATGAAGAGTCCGGACAGACCATCATTTCCGGGATGGGCGAGCTGCATCTGGAAATCATCGTGGATCGCATGCGCCGCGAGTTCGGCGTCGAGGCGACGGTGGGCAAGCCGCAAGTGGCCTACCGCGAGACGATTCGCGGCCTCGTGGAAAATGCCGAAGGCAAGTTCATCAAGCAGACGGGCGGTCGTGGCCAGTACGGACATGTGGTGCTCAAGGTGGAGCCCAACGAGGCCGGCAAGGGCTTCGAGTTCGTGGATGCCATCAAGGGCGGCGTCGTGCCGCGCGAATACATTCCGGCCGTGGAAAAGGGGCTGGTGGATACCCTCCCCAACGGCGTGCTGGCAGGCTTCCCGGTGGTGGACGTCAAGGTGACCCTGCATTTCGGTTCCTACCACGACGTGGATTCCAACGAAAACGCCTTCAAGATGGCCGCATCCATGGCATTCAAGGATGGCATGCGCAAGGCCAGCCCCGTGTTGCTCGAACCCATGATGGCGGTGGAAGTGGAAACCCCGCCCGAGTTCATGGGGAACGTGGTGGGCGACCTGTCCTCGCGTCGGGGCATGGTGCAGGGCATGGAAGATGTGGCAGGTGTGAAGGTGATCAAGGCCGAGGTGCCGCTGGCCGAAATGTTCGGCTATTCCACGACCCTGCGTTCCGCAACCCAGGGCCGTGCCACCTACACGATGGAATTCAAGCACTACTCGGAAGCTCCGCGCAATGTTGCGGAAGCGATTATCAACAAGAAGTAAGCCGACCCAAGGGTATTGAGGAAGCATCATGGCAAAAGGCAAGTTTGAACGGACGAAGCCCCATGTGAACGTGGGGACGATTGGACACGTGGACCATGGCAAGACGACTTTGACTGCGGCGATGACGATAGTGCTGGCGAAGAAGTTTGGAGGGGAGGCGAAGTCGTACGATCAGATTGATTCGGCGCCGGAGGAGAAGGCGCGGGGGATCACGATCAACACGGCGCACGTGGAGTACGAGACGCAGAATCGTCACTATGCGCACGTGGACTGTCCTGGGCATGCGGATTATGTGAAGAACATGATTACGGGTGCGGCGCAGATGGACGGGGCGATTTTGGTGGTTTCGGCGGCGGACGGTCCGATGCCGCAGACGCGGGAGCACATTTTGTTGGCGCGCCAGGTGGGTGTGCCCTACATTGTGGTGTTCATGAACAAGGCGGACATGGTAGACGACAAGGAGCTGCTGGAGCTGGTGGAGATGGAGGTACGGGAGCTTTTGTCGAAGTACAGTTTTCCTGGGGATGACACGCCGATCGTGATTGGGAGTGCGCTGAAGGCGCTGGAGGGTGACCAGTCGGAGCTGGGTGAGCCGGCGATCTGGCGGTTGGCGGAGGCGTTGGACACATATATTCCGGAGCCGAAGCGTGCGATTGACGGGGCATTTTTGATGCCTGTGGAGGATGTATTTTCGATTTCTGGTCGTGGCACGGTGGTGACGGGGCGCGTGGAGCGCGGGATCGTCAAGGTGGGCGACGAGATTGAGATTGTGGGGTTGAAGGCGACGCTGAAGTCGGTATGCACGGGGGTTGAGATGTTCCGCAAGCTGCTGGATCAGGGGCAGGCTGGGGACAATGTTGGGGTGCTGCTGCGCGGGACGAAGCGTGAGGAGGTGGAGCGTGGTCAGGTGCTGGCGAAGCCGGGCTCGATTACGCCGCACACGAAGTTCACGGCGGAGATTTACGTTTTGTCGAAGGATGAAGGGGGGCGTCACACGCCGTTTTTCCAGGGATATCGTCCGCAGTTTTATTTTCGGACGACGGACGTGACGGGGGCGATTGAGCTGCCGGCGGGGACGGAGATGGTGATGCCTGGGGACAATGTATCGGTGACGGTGGCGCTGATTGCCCCGATTGCGATGGAAGAGGGGTTACGCTTTGCGATTCGCGAAGGTGGCCGTACCGTGGGCGCCGGCGTGGTGTCCAAGGTGATCGAGTAAACGAGGACAACATGGCAACAGCGATCAGTCATCAAAAAATCCGGATCCGTCTCAAGGCGTTCGATTACCGCCTGATCGATCAGTCGGCGCTCGAAATCGTCGAAACCGCAAAACGGACCGGTGCCGTGGTCAAGGGCCCTGTGCCTTTGCCGACGCGTATCGAACGCTTCGATGTGTTGCGGTCCCCGCACGTCAACAAGACGTCGCGCGACCAGTTTGAAATTCGTACGCATTTGCGCCTGATGGACATCGTGGACCCCACGGACAAGACCGTGGATGCGCTCATGAAGCTCGATCTGCCCGCGGGCGTGGATGTGGAAATCAAGTTGTAAGTCGTCAGGCAGTACCGGGCCGATCAATTGGAATCGGCACCTCATCCAGGCCAGTGGCAGGGATGGGTCAACAAACATAAGGAAGAAGGCAATGACTCTAGGACTCGTCGGCCGCAAAGTCGGCATGACGCGCGTCTTCACCGACGACGGCGAATCGGTACCGGTCACCGTGGTCGATGTGGGCGACAATCGCGTCACCCAGATCAAGAATCCTGCCACGGACGGTTACGCTGCCGTGCAGGTGACCTATGGCACGCGCCGTGCCAGCCGCGTCACCAAGGCCCAGGCCGGGCACCTGGCCAAGGCCGGTGCCACGGCCGGCACCATCACGCGCGAATTCCGTGTGACGCCCGAACAGCTGGACACCATGGTGCCTGGCGCGGTGCTGGCGCTGGACGTGTTCCAGGTGGGCCAGAAAGTGGACGTGACCGGAACCACCCAGGGGAAAGGATTCACGGGGGCCATCAAGCGCCATCATTTCAGCTCCAACCGTGCGAGCCACGGCAACTCGATTTCCCACAACAGCCCCGGTTCGATCGGGATGGCGCAGGATCCGGGACGCGTGTTTCCCGGCAAGCGCATGGCGGGCCACTATGGTGATGATCGCCGTACCGCACAAAATCTTGAAATCGTCCGGATCGATGCCGAACGCAAGCTGCTCCTGATCAAGGGGGCCGTTCCCGGCTCCAAGGGTGGTCACGTGATCGTGCGTCCTGCCGTCAAAGGGGGGGCATAAATGGAACTGAAACTGATTGACGACAACGGTCAAGCCAAGGCGACCATTGTCGCTTCCGATGCCCTGTTCGGCCGGGAGTACAACGAATCGCTGGTGCACCAGCTGGTGGTGGCCTACCAGGCCAATGCCCGCCAGGGCACCCGTGCCCAAAAGGGGCGCAGCGACGTGGCCAAGTCCACGCGCAAACCCTGGCGCCAGAAAGGAACGGGCCGTGCCCGTGCCGGGATGGCGTCGAGCCCGCTGTGGCGTGGGGGCGGCAAGATTTTCCCCTCCAGCCCTGACGAGAATTTCACGCACAAGATCAATCGCAAGATGTACCGTGCGGGCCTGTGCTCCATCCTGTCGCAGCTGGTGCGCGAAGACCGCCTGGCCGTGGTGGACGGGATCGTTCTGGATTCCCCCAAAACCAAGGTGCTGGCAGGGAAAATCAAGGGAATGGGGTATGACCGGGTTCTCATCATCACCGACAACCTGGACGACAACCTGTACCTGTCCTCCCGCAACCTGCCCAATGCGCTGGTGCTGGATGTGACCGAGGCCGATCCCGTCAGCCTGATCCGCTTTCCCAAGGTGGTGCTGACCGTTGGTGCCGTCAAGAAACTTGAGGAGGTGCTGGCATGAGCGCCCAAATCAGCGAAGCACGCTTGTTGCAGATCATCGATGCGCCGGTGGTGTCGGAAAAGGGCACCTTCGTGGCGGACAAGTTCGAGCAGGTGATTTTCCGTGTGGTCAGTGATGCCACCAAGCCTGAAATCAAGGCGGCCGTCGAACACCTGTTCAAGGTGCAGGTGGAAAGCGTGCAGGTACTCAATGTGAAAGGCAAGCAAAAGCGCTCTGGCCGGTTCGCCGGCAAGCGCAGGGACTGGAAAAAGGCCTACGTGTGCCTCAAGCCCGGTCAGGAAATCAATCTGGTGGCGGGGGAATAACACATGGCGATCGTCAAGATGAAACCCACTTCACCCGGTCGCCGCGGGGTGATCCGGGTGGTGCACGCCGGTCTCCACAAAGGAGCACCGGTATCCGGCCTGGTGGAAAAGCAATCCAAGAAGGCCGGTCGCAACAACAATGGCCACATTACCACGCGTCATCAGGGCGGCGGACATCGCCAGCACTACCGCGTGGTGGATTTTCGCCGCAACAAGGATGGCATCCCCGCAGTGGTGGAACGCCTGGAATACGACCCGAACCGGACGGCCAACCTGGCCTTGCTGTGCTACGCCGATGGGGAGCGCCGCTACATCATCGCCCCCAAGGGAGTGGCGCAGGGCGCGCAGCTCATGAGCGGCGTGGATGCGCCGATCAAGCCGGGCAACTGCCTTCCCTTGCGCAACATTCCCGTGGGCAGCACCGTGCACTGCATCGAGATGCAGCCGGGCAAGGGTGCCCAGCTCGCCCGTTCGGCAGGGACTTCGGTTCAGCTGCTGGCACGGGAAGGGACCTATGCCCAGCTGCGGTTGCGTTCTGGCGAGATCCGCCGGGTGCATGTGGAATGCCGGGCCACCATCGGGGAAGTGGGCAACGAAGAGCATAACCTGCGTTCCATCGGGAAGGCGGGTGCCCAGCGCTGGCGCGGCATCCGGCCGACGGTTCGCGGTGTGGCCATGAACCCGATCGATCACCCCCATGGTGGAGGTGAAGGCAAGACGGCAGCCGGCCGTCATCCGGTCAGTCCCTGGGGTGTTCAGACCAAGGGCTACCGTACTCGCAAGAACAAGCGCACGAACAACATGATCGTTCGTCGCCGTCATTCCGCTTAAAGGTAACGACCTATGGCACGTTCGATTAAAAAGGGACCGTTCGTTGACGGTCATCTGATGCAAAAAGTGGAAGCGGCAGTCGCTTCCAAAGATAAACGGCCCATCAAGACCTGGTCACGCCGCTCGACGGTGCTGCCGGATTTCGTCGGCCTGACCATTGCTGTGCACAACGGCAAGCAGCACATTCCGGTGTACATCACGGAAAACATGGTTGGGCACAAGCTGGGCGAATTTTCCCTGACGCGTACTTTCAAAGGCCATGCGGCCGACAAGAAAGCCGCGCCGGCGAAGAAATAAGGAGCCAGCATGAACGTACAAGCATCCCTGCGCGGGGTACGCCTGTCAGCCCAGAAAGGTCGCCTGGTGGCAGACCAGGTGCGCGGACTGAAAGTGGGCCAGGCGCTCAACCTGTTGGCTTTCAGCCCCAAGAAAGGGGCCAAGATCATCAAGAAGGTTCTGGAATCCGCCATCGCCAACGCAGAGCACAATCTCGGACTGGACGTGGATGAACTCAAGGTGTCCACCATCTATGTGGAAAAGGGGCCGGTCATGAAGCGTTTCACGGCGCGTGCCAAGGGGCGGGGCAATCGCATCGTCAAGCCTACCTGCCACATTTACGTCACCGTAGCGGACAAGGAATAACCATGGGTCAGAAAATTCATCCAACCGGCTTTCGCCTGAGCGTGCTCAAGAACTGGAGTTCCAAGTGGTTTGCCAACTCCAAGAATTTTCCGGGCATGTTGCAGGATGACATCAAGGTCCGTGCCTTCCTGAAGAAAAAGCTGGCACATGCTTCCGTGGGTCGCGTGATCATCGAGCGTCCTGCCAAGAATGCCAAAATCACCATTTACAGCGCCCGTCCCGGCGTCGTGATCGGCAAGAAGGGCGAGGACATCGAAAGCCTGCGGGCCAGCCTGCAACGACTGATGGGCGTGCCGGTGGCTGTCAACATCGAGGAAATCCGCAAGCCTGAACTGGATGCGCAGATCATTGCCGATGGTATCACCAGCCAGCTGGAAAAACGTGTCATGTTCCGCCGTGCCATGAAGCGTGCCATGCAGAACGCCATGCGTCTGGGCGCCCAGGGTATCAAGATCACCAGCAGCGGACGCCTCAACGGCATCGAGATTGCCCGCACCGAATGGTACCGGGAAGGGCGCGTGCCATTGCATACCTTGCGTGCGGACATCGATTACGGCTTCTCTGAAGCCAAGACCACCTATGGCGTCATCGGTGTGCGCGTACTGGTATTCAAGGGTGAAATTCTGGGTCGGGGCGAACAGCCGGCAGTGGCTGTCGTGGAGCCCGAAAAGAAGACCCGCAAGTCAGGAGTCCGAAATGCTGCAGCCAGCTAGAACCAAATACCGTAAACAACAGAAAGGCCGCAACACGGGTGTTGCAACCCGCGGTGCCAAGGTGTCCTTTGGCGATTTCGGCCTGAAGGCCACCGAGCGGGGGCGCCTGACGGCGCGCCAGATCGAGGCGGCCCGTCGGGCCATGACGCGCCACATCAAGCGCGGCGGACGCATCTGGATCCGGATTTTCCCCGACAAGCCCATTTCCCGCAAACCGGCCGAAGTCCGGATGGGGAATGGCAAGGGCAGCCCGGAGTATTTCGTGGCCGAGATCGTGCCGGGCAAGGTGTTGTATGAAATGGATGGGGTCGACGAACAACTGGCCCGCGAGGCGTTCAGCCTGGCGGCCGCCAAGTTGCCGATTGCCACCGCGTTTGTCACCCGACAGCTGGGGTAATGCCATGAAAGCTAGTGAACTGCGTTCCAAGAATGTGGAAGAGCTCAACCAGGAACTGGTAGCGCTGCTCAAGGCCAGGTTTGGCCTGAAAATGCAGCTGTCCACGCAACAAAGCACCAAGACCGGCGATCTGGGCAAACTGCGGCGCGACATCGCACGGGTCAAGACGCTCATTCGTGAAAAGGCGGGACAATGATGACCGAAGCAACCAAGACGACCGGCAAGGTCAAGCGGACGCTCACCGGAACCGTGGTGAGCGACAAGATGGACAAGACGGTGACGGTGCTGGTGGAACGCACCGTGACCCATGCCACGTTCGGCAAGGTGATCCGGCGTTCCAAGAAGTACCACGCCCATGTGGAGTCCAACGATGTTCACGCCGGTGACGTGGTGGTAATCGAGGAATGTCGTCCGATTTCCAAAACCAAGAGCTGGAAGGTGTCGCGCCTGGTTTCAAAGGCCGTGACTGTTTGAACACTGTAGCGTGCTTGTGTTTTACAGGCACTTAAGCTAAAATAGTCGATTCTTCGGAAGCGCTGTTTTCATTCCCCTGAACGGGGTCCAAAACTAGCCGTCGCAGCCGTGGGGTCGCCAGGATTCCCGGCGCAGCCTGAAAAGCCCGGCGGATAAAGTTGGAGAGGCATTAGCCATGATTCAAATGCAATCGATGCTCGATGTCGCCGATAACACCGGCGCCAAATCAGTAATGTGCATCAAGGTACTGGGTGGTTCAAAGCGCCGCTATGCCAACATTGGTGACGTCATCAAGGTCAGCATCAAGACGGCGGCTCCGCGCGGGCGCGTGAAAAAGGGCGAAGTCTACAACGCCGTGGTGGTGCGTACGGCCAAGGGTGTGCGCCGGGCTGACGGATCGCTCGTGAAATTTGACGGCAATGCTGCTGTTTTGCTCAACGCCAAGCTCGAACCGATCGGCACCCGTATTTTCGGGCCGGTCACGCGCGAACTGCGGACCGAGCGTTTCATGAAAATCGTGTCGCTCGCACCCGAAGTCTTATAGGAGCAGAACATGCGCAAGATTCGCAAAGGCGATGAAGTGATTGCCATCACGGGCAAGGACAAGGGCAAGCGCGGCTCAGTGCTGCGCACGGTGGGAGACTCCGCATTGGTGGTGGAAGGCATCAACCGTGTCAAGAAGCACCAGAAACCCAATCCGGTCAAGGGTGACCAGGGGGGGATCGTGGAAAAGGAAATGCCGATCCACGTTTCCAATGTGGCCCTGTTCAATCCCGCGACGCAGAAAGGGGACCGGGTCGGCATCCGGGTACTGGAAGATGGCCGCCGGGTGAGGTTTTTCAAATCCAACGGCGAAGTCGTTGACGCTTAAGGAATTACAGCATGAGCCGTCTCAACAGCTTTTACAAGGAAACCGTGGTGCCCGGCCTGATGAAGGAATTCGGCTACCGTTCGGTGATGGAAGTGCCGCGTATCACCAAGATCACACTGAACATGGGCGTGGGCGAAGCCGTGGCCGACAAGAAAGTGATCGAGCATGCCGTGGGTGACATGCAGAAGATTGCCGGGCAGAAGGCCGTGGTGACCAAGTCGCGCAAATCCATCGCAGGTTTCAAGATCCGCCAGGGGTATCCCATCGGGTGCATGGTGACCTTGCGCCGTGATCGCATGTATGAGTTCCTCGACCGGCTGATTTCCGTGGCCATTCCCCGGATCCGCGATTTTCGCGGCATTTCCGGAAAGTCTTTCGATGGCCGCGGCAACTACAGCATGGGCGTCAAGGAACAGACGATTTTCCCGGAAATCGAGTACGACAAGATTGATGCGGTGCGTGGCATGAATATCACCATCACCACCACTGCCAAAACGGATGCCGAGGCAAAGGCTTTGCTGCTGGCATTCAAATTTCCTTTGAAAGTTTGAGGTGCCCTGTGGCAAAACTTGCACTGATCAACCGAGAACAGAAACGCCGCGAAACGGTAAAGAAGTTTGCCGCCAGGCGGGACCAGCTGTTGAGCATCATCCGTGACAGCAAGGCAACGGATGATGCCCGTTACGAGGCGCGCCAGGCACTGCAGCAGATGCCCCGCAATGCAAGCCCTTCCCGGCTGCGCAATCGCTGTGCCCTGACCGGCCGGCCGCGCGGCGTTTACAGCAAATTCGGTCTGGGGCGTAACAAGCTCCGCGAAATCGCGATGCGCGGGGAGATTCCGGGCATCATCAAGGCCAGCTGGTAGTACCAGGAGCGATATCCGATGAGCATGACAGATCCGATAGCCGATATGTTGACCCGTATCCGCAATGCCCAACGTGCGGAAAAAGGCAGCGTTTCGATGCCGTCGTCAAAATTGAAAGTGGCGATTGCCCAGGTCCTGAAGGACGAAGGGTATATCGACGGTTTTCAGGTTCAGGAAAACGGCGGAAAGCCATTGCTGGACCTGGCGCTGAAATATTACGCAGGACGCCCCGTGATCGAGATGATCGAACGGGTCAGCCGTCCTGGGTTGCGCATTTACAAGAGTTGCCAGGATATTCCCACGGTCATGAATGGCCTGGGCGTGGCTATCGTTTCCACCCCGGCAGGCGTCATCACCGATCGTGCGGCCCGTCGCCGCAACGTGGGTGGTGAAGTCCTGTGCATCGTGGCGTAAGGGGAGGCAACCATGTCACGCATTGCAAACAACCCGGTGGATATCCCGGAAAAAGTCGAAGTCAGCCTGGCCGAAGGCGCCATTTCGATCAAGGGCCCCTTGGGCACCCTGACGCAGAGCACCGGAGACAAGGTGCTCGTGGAGCATGTGGCCAACCAGTTGAGTTTCAAAGCCGCCGATGGCAGCCAGCAGGCCAATGCCATGTCGGGCACGATGCGTGCTCTGGTGGCCAACATGGTCAATGGCGTGACCAAGGGCTGGGAGAAAAAGCTGACTCTGGTGGGCGTGGGCTATCGCGCCCAGGCGGCGGGTAACAAGCTCAATCTGACACTGGGCTTTTCCCATCCGGTCGTGCATACGATGCCCACAGGGGTCAAGGTGGAAACGCCTTCCCAGACGGAAATCATTATCAAGGGTATTGATCGCCAGGCAGTCGGACAGGTGGCCGCAGAAGTGCGTGCCTACCGCAAACCGGAGCCCTACAAGGGCAAGGGCGTGCGTTATGCCGACGAGGTGATTGTGCTCAAGGAAACCAAGAAGAAATAAGGCGGACAGATCATGATGCATGCCAATGGAAGAGTGCGTCGGGCCCGTCGGACCCGTGCCAAGATTGCCGAGCTGTGCGCCGTGCGGTTGACGGTGCATCGCACCAACCTGCACGTGTACGCGCAGATCATCGATGCAACCGGTTCCAAGGTGTTGGCGAGCGCTTCCACCCTCGAACCCGAAGTGCGCAAGGAAATGGCCAACGGTGGCAACGTCAATGCGGCAACCCTGGTGGGACGCCGCATTGCCGAAAAGGCGCGCCAGGCCGGCATTGAAAATGTGGCGTTCGACCGCTCCGGCTTTCGTTACCACGGGCGCGTCAAGGCCCTTGCGGAGGCAGCCCGGGAAGGCGGCCTCAAGTTTTAACCGATTAGCGAACCCACTGGGATAGCACATGGCAAAGAACGATAGCGAAGAGCGCGGCGACGGACTGCGCGAGAAAATGGTTGCGGTCAACCGCGTCACCAAAGTGGTCAAGGGCGGCCGTATTCTGGGCTTTGCCGCGCTGACCGTGGTGGGTGATGGGGATGGCGGCATCGGCATGGGCAAGGGCAAGGCCCGCGAAGTGCCGGTGGCGGTCCAGAAGGCGATGGAACAGGCACGGCGCAAGATGGTCAAGGTGAACCTGAAGAATGGCACCCTGTTTCATTCCGTAATCGGGGAGCATGGCGCTGCGAAGGTGATCATGCAGCCGGCCTCCGAAGGAACGGGCATCATCGCAGGCGGGCCGATGCGTGCCGTCTTTGAAGTGATGGGCGTGACCAATGTGCTGGCCAAGTGCATTGGTTCCACCAATCCCTATAACGTGATCCGTGCCACGCTCAACGGCCTTGAGGCCACCCGTCGCCCCTCCGAAGTGGCGGCCAAGCGTGGCAAGAGCATTGAAGAAATTACGGAGTGACGACATGAATGCGACCGATCAGAAAACGATCCGGGTGACGCTGACCAAGAGCCCGATCGGGGCGCTCAAAGCCCATAAAGCCTGTGTGCGTGGCTTGGGACTGCGTCGCATGCATCATACGGTGGAAGTTAGGGATACTCCCGAAAACCGCGGCATGATCAACAAGGTCAGCCATCTGGTTCGTTGCGAATAGGAAGGATAGCGGGCATGGAACTCAATACACTGAAGCCGGCGCCTGGCGCCAAACGCGCACGCCGCCGTGTGGGTCGTGGCATTGGCAGCGGTCTGGGCAAAACCGCGGGACGCGGCCACAAGGGCCAGAAGTCCCGCTCGGGTGGTTTCCACAAGGTGGGCTTTGAAGGGGGTCAGATGCCCCTGCAGCGTCGCCTGCCCAAACGGGGCTTCGAGCCTTTCACCCGGCATGGTACGGTGCAGGTGCGCCTGGAAGACCTGGCCCGCGTGCAAGGTGACGTGATCGACCTGCTGGCGCTCAAGCAGGCAGGACTGGTTCCGGGCAGCGCAGGGGCTGCCAAGGTGTTTTTGAAAGGTGAGCTGTCCCGTGCCGTCAAGTTGCGCGGGATTGGCGTTTCCCAGGGTGCGCGCGCCGCGATCGAAGCGGCGGGCGGTTCGGTCGAAGTGCAGCAGGACGCCTGACGTTGGCCAATCCGGGCAATGCCCTGGGGGGCGGCAAGATGGACGACCTGAAGCGTCGCCTGTGGTTCGTGGTGGGCGCGCTCGTGGTGTACCGGATTGGTGCCCATATCCCGGTGCCGGGCATCAACCCGGACGAGCTGGCCAAGCTGTTCAACAGCCAGCAGGGGGGCATCCTGGGCATGTTCAACATGTTCTCGGGGGGGGCGCTGTCGCGTTTCACCGTGTTTGCGCTGGGGATCATGCCCTACATTTCGGCATCGATCATCATGCAGCTGCTGGGAACCGTGGTGCCCAGCCTGGAAGCGCTGAAGAAGGAAGGCGAGGCAGGGCGCCGGAAGATTACGCAGTACACGCGATATGGCACGGTGGTGCTGGCGTTTTTCCAGGCCGTGGGCATTGCCGTAGCGCTGGAGGCCCAGCCGGGGCTGGTGCTGGAGCCGGGAGTTGCGTTTCGCATGACCACGGCGGTGACGCTCGTGACCGGCACCATGTTCCTGATGTGGCTCGGTGAACAGATCACCGAGCGGGGCATCGGCAACGGGATTTCGCTGATCATTTTTGCGGGGATCGTGGCCGGGTTGCCGCGAGCCGTGGGCAGCACCCTCGAGCTGGTGCGGACCGGTGCCTTTTCCTGGTTCATGGCGCTGGCGCTGTTTGCGGCGGTGGTGCTGGTCACCGCGCTGGTGGTGTTCGTGGAAAAGGGGCAGCGCAAGATCACAGTGAACTATGCCAAGCGCCAGGTGGGCAACAAGGTGTACGGGGGACAAAGCTCCCATCTGCCCCTGAAGCTCAACATGGCCGGCGTGATTCCACCGATTTTTGCCAGCAGCATCATTTTGTTTCCGGCCACGCTGGCCGGATGGTTTGGCAGCCATGAAAATTTTGCCTGGCTCAAGGACGTGAGCGCCCTGTTGAGCCCGGGGCAGCCCGTGTATGTATTGTTGTATGCAGCGGCGATCCTGTTTTTCTGCTTTTTTTATACCGCCCTGGTCTTCAACAGCAAGGACACGGCGGACAACCTGAAGAAAAGCGGTGCTTTTGTGCCGGGAATACGGCCGGGAGAACAGACGGCGCGTTATATCGACAAGATCATGACCCGCCTGACGTTGTCAGGGGCCATTTACATCACGCTGGTGTGCTTGTTGCCGGAGTTCCTGATCGTGCGCTTCAACGTGCCGTTTTATTTTGGTGGGACATCGCTTCTGATCATTGTCGTGGTGACCATGGATTTCATGGCGCAGGTGCAGTCCTACATGATGTCGCAGCAGTATGAAAGCCTTTTGCGGAAGGCCAACTTCAAGGGGCTTACAGCAAGGTAAACATGGCCAAGGAAGATACGATCGAGATGCAGGGAGAGATTCTGGAAACCCTGCCCAACGCAACGTTCCGCGTGAAACTCGAAAACGATCATGTGGTACTGGGACACATTTCCGGAAAGATGCGCATGCATTACATCCGGATTTTGCCGGGCGACAAGGTGACCGTGGAGCTGACGCCCTACGATCTGACCCGTTGCCGGATCATTTTCCGCGCCAAGTGATGCGGATTGCAGGAGATAAAGGAAATGAAAGTACAGGCATCAGTGAAAAAAGTCTGCCGCAAGTGCAAGTTGGTGCGGCGCAAGGGTGTGCTCCGCGTGATTTGCGATGATCCGCGTCACAAGCAGCGCCAGGGCTAAGCCCGGGTTTTCGCTCAACCGTTAACGCTACAGGAACCGAGGTCGTTTATGGCTCGTATTGCTGGGGTCAATATCCCGAATCATCAACATGCCGAGATTGCGCTTACCGCAATTTACGGAATTGGCCGACCCCGTGCCCGCAGCATCTGCGCGGCTGTCGGCGTGCTGGCCAGCACCAAGATCAAGGATCTGACCGACGCGGAAATGGAGAAGCTGCGCGTCGAGGTCACCAAGTTTGCAGTGGAAGGTGACCTGCGCCGTGAAGTGTCGCTCAACATCAAGCGTCTCATGGACCTTGGCAGCTATCGTGGTTCCCGGCATCGTCGCGGGCTGCCCTGTAGGGGGCAGCGTACCCGTACCAATGCCCGTACGCGCAAGGGGCCGCGCAAGGCTGTTCGCACAACGAAGTAATGGAAGGAAGAATCCTGAATGGTTAAGCCCAATACAGCAACCCGTGCACGCAAGAAGGTCAAGAAAAATGTGGCCGAAGGCATTGCGCATATTCACGCATCGTTCAACAACACCATCGTGACCATTACCGATCGCCAGGGTAATGCCTTGTCCTGGGCGACGTCCGGTAGCAACGGTTTCAAGGGGTCGCGCAAGAGCACGCCTTTCGCTGCACAGATCGCAGCGGAGAATGCGGGCAAGGCCGCCCAGGAATGTGGTGTGAAGAATCTCGAAGTGCGCATCAAGGGCCCGGGTCCGGGCCGCGAATCGGCAGTCCGTGCGCTCAATGCAGTGGGCTTCAAGATTACCAGTATTTCGGACGTGACACCGGTGCCGCATAACGGCTGCCGTCCGCCCAAGAAGCGTCGTATTTAACCAGGGATCGGGAGAACGAACGTGGCAAGAAACCTGGATGCAAAATGTCGTCAATGCCGCCGTGAGGGCGAGAAACTGTTCCTCAAGGGCGAAAAGTGCTTTACGGACAAGTGCGCCATCGAACGGCGCTCCTATGCACCCGGACAGCACGGTCAGAAGCAGAGCCGTCAGTCGGACTACGGTGGCCAGTTGCGGGCCAAGCAGAAAGTGCGCCGCATTTACGGCATTCTGGAGCGGCAATTCCGCAACACCTATTTTGCCGCCGAACGCGCGCACGGCATTACCGGCGAGGTCCTGCTGCAGGCGCTGGAAAGCCGCCTGGACAACGTGGCCTACCGCATGGGCTTTGGCTCCTCGCGCGCGGAAGCGCGCCAGGTGGTGCGTCACAACGGCATTCTGGTCAATGGTCGGCGCGTGAACATCCCGTCGTTCCAGCTGCGCCCGGGCGATGCCGTGGAAGTGGCCGGTAAATCCAAGGCCCAGCTGCGCATCAAGGGGGCTACCGAGGCTGCCGAGAGCCGGGGTTTCCCGGATTGGCTGGAGGTGGACGCCAAGGCCATGAAAGGGGTGTTCAAGGCGCGTCCCCTGCGCAGCGAACTCCCTTCGACCATCAACGAATCCCTGGTGGTGGAACTGTACTCGAAGTAAACCGGGCCACGACCTGCTAGTGACAAGGACAGACGATGCAAAGCCAAACCAATGTATTTTTGAAACCGCGCAGTATCGAAGTGCAGAATGTGTCACCCACTTACGCCAAAGTGGTGATGGAACCCTTCGAACGCGGCTATGGCCATACGCTGGGCAACGCCCTGCGGCGGATTCTGTTGTCTTCCATGCCGGGCTTTGCCCCGACGGAAGTCAAGATTGCCGGTGTGCTGCATGAGTACTCCACGGTGGAAGGCGTGCAGGAAGACGTGGTAGACCTCCTGCTCAACCTCAAGGGGATCGTGCTCAAGCTGCACAACCACAACGAGACCGTGCTCAAGCTGATCAAGGTGGGTCCGGGCCTGGTGACGGCAGGGGATATCGAGGCACAGCACGATGTGGAAATCATCAACCCCGAGCACGTGATCGCCCATCTGACGGCCGGCGGCAAGCTGGACATGCAGATCAAGGTGGAACAGGGGCGTGGCTACCAGCCCGCCACCGCGCGCGTGACCGACCAGGAGTCCCGTGCCGTGGGCGGCATCCAGCTGGATGCCTCCTTCAGCCCGGTGAGCCGTGTCAGCTATTCCGTCGAAAGCGCCCGGGTGGAGCAGCGTACCGACCTCGACAAGCTGGTCATGGACATTGAAACCAATGGTGCCATCGAGCCGGAAGAGGCCATCCGTTTTGCCGCGCGCGTGCTGATGGACCAGCTCAACATTTTTGCGGACCTGCAGGGTACGCCCATGACGCTGGAGGCCGCCAAGACGCCGCAGGTGGATCCCATCCTGCTGCAGCCGGTGGATGATCTCGAGCTGACGGTACGCTCGGCCAACTGCCTGAAGGCGGAAAACATTTACTACATTGGCGACCTGATCCAGCGCACCGAAACCGAGCTGCTCAAGACCCCCAATCTGGGGCGCAAGTCGCTCAATGAAATCAAGGAGGTTCTGGCTTCCAAGAGCCTGACCCTCGGCATGAAACTGGAAAACTGGCCCCCGGTGGGCCTGACCGACCGCCGTTGAACGTGCGTTCGATTTGAACCTTAAGGAAATTCATCATGCGTCACCGCCTGAGTAACCGCAAACTCAACCGCACTTCCAGCCACCGGCTGGCCATGTTGCGCAACATGACCAATTCCCTGCTGCGGCACGAGGTCATTCGCACCACCCTGCCCAAGGCCAAGGAACTGCGCCGTGTGGCCGAACCCCTGATCACCCTGGGCAAGGCCCCTTCCCTGGCCAATCGCCGCCTGGCCTTCAGCCGGCTGCGCGATCGCGAGATGGTGACAAAGCTGTTCAATGAACTGGGTCCACGTTATCAGTCCCGTCATGGCGGCTACCTGCGCATTCTCAAGTTTGGCTTCCGCCAGGGGGACAATGCCCCCATGGCCCTGGTGGAACTTCTGGATCGCCCGGAAGAGACGGGAGCTGCGGAAAACGCCCCCGAAGCCTGACCGGACGACTCCCGACGTCCCCGAAGAAACCGCCGGATCTCCGGCGGTTTTTTTTCGAGCACAGGCTGCACGGCGATAGTGCGGCAGGCCCCAAGTTGCACCCTCCCGGAACGGCATGGTGTTCCGTGCCTTCCATAACACACTGATTCTGAACGTATTGATTGTCCCTGCGAGAAGGTGGCCCGTATCTTGCTCAGCAACAGGCAGGCGAGCACGGAAATGGAACCACAATCACTGCGCCGCCAAATCTGCGGAGCTAGGGCATGA
>JAKBAT010000014.1 GCA_021808815.1 Pseudomonadota bacterium | reverse complement strand
TCCTCGCCGACGGTTTCGGGGTTGCAGGAAGCCTGCGACATGCGGATCTCGATCGCTGGTGGGCCCTATGTAACAGCGGTAGGGTGGGAGGACGGAAGTCCGATTATTTCGGTCCTGTTAAACGGTTTGATGTGACGCTGGAAGACACGTTATGGAAAAACAGGCGTTGGGGGACAGAGCGGATTTCCGTCAATCGGGCGGGGGATCGCTGGCTGGCGCAGGTGCGAGGCAAGGACGTGGAAGGGGAAATCACCTGGATTCCCGAAGGAGAGGGACGGTTACGCGCCCATTTCACGACTCTTGCCGTGCCGGCAGCTGCCAGCACTGTTGAAGCACCCGACACGCCTGTAGATCCTGACGAGTTGGCGCATATGCCGTCGGTGGATTTGGTGGCCGAGCAGTTTGCATGGCAAAACAAACAGTTTGGCAGGTTGCAGATAGGGGGAACACGGGATGGGCTGATCTGGCATCTCGACCGCCTTTCGCTGGTGTCCCCCCAGGCCAGCGTGGAAGGCGATGGTCGATGGTGGGGAGTGCCAGCACCACAGACGCAGCTTAACCTGCATTTGAAGGCACAAGACCTGGGGAACTTCATGACAAACCTGGGTTATCCCAACACGGTGGCGAGGGGCAAGGGGGACATTCGTGGGAAAATCAACTGGGATGGCAATCCCGATGATTTCAAACTGGCTCACCTCAACGGCCAGTTTGCCCTGGATTTGCATGATGGACAGTTTTCCAAAGTCGAACCTGGAGGCACCGGCCGTTTGATTGGACTGTTGAGCTTGCAGACTCTGCCACGGCGCATTACGCTTGATTTCCACGACATTTTCTCGGACGGATTTGCTTTCGATACGCTCACGGCGAATGTGGCGATGAACCAGGGGCAGGTCTCAACGCATGATTTTGACATGACGGGCCCTTCTGCAAGGGTGGTGCTATCAGGCACAATTAATCTGATGGAGGAGACATCGGCACTGCAAGCACGGGTATCTCCTGCGGTGGGGGGCAGTGTTTCATTGGCCACCGCGGTTCTGGGCGGGCCAGTGGCGGGCGCCGCATCGTATTTACTGCAGAAACTGTTGAAAAATCCCCTGGACAGGGTGTTGACCTACGAATATTCGATTGAGGGCAGCTGGGACGATCCACAGATCAAATCACTGGGGGCAGCCGAAGCTTCTGGCAGCTCCCGATGAATTTACGGCAATCGTGATTGGAAGGCAGAAAAGGACATGACGAAATCGGAACCCAAGCGTACAGAGAAAGAGGATTCTGGATTTGGAAAGGCCCGGCCCTTGCCCGGCAGTTTCCGGGTGGCGGCCATTCAAATGGCGTCGGGTCCCCAGGTCAGCGGCAATCTGGATGAGGCGGGCCGATTGATCAAGATGGCGGCGGACCAGGGGGCTTCACTGATTGCCTTGCCCGAATATTTCGCCATCATGGGCATGCACGATGATGACAAGGTGAAAATTGCCGAAACCTTTGGCAAAGGCCCCATCCAGGAATTTCTGGCACGCACAGCCAAACGATTTGGGGTATGGATCGTGGGGGGGTCAGTTCCCCTGAAGAGTACAGATCCGATCAAAATCCGGAACAGTTGCCTGGTGTATGACCACGAAGGCCATTGCGTGGCCCGCTATGACAAAATTCACCTGTTCGGATTCCAGCGGGGCGGTGAACGTTATGAAGAGGCCCGCACCATTCAACCGGGCAGCGAAGTGGTTACGCTGGATACCCCTTTCGGGCGCATCGGATTATCCATTTGTTATGACCTGCGGTTTCCGGAGCTCTACCGTGCCATGGGGCCAGTCGATGTTATTTTCATTCCATCGGCATTTACGGAAACCACAGGACGCGCGCATTGGGAAACACTGATTCGTGCGCGTGCCATTGAAAACATTGCCTACGTCGTGGCGCCTGCCCAGGGCGGCTACCATATGAATGGCCGGGAAACCCATGGGGCCACCATGATCGTGGATCCCTGGGGGGTGATCCTGGATCAGTTGCCCCGGGGCTCCGGCGTGGTGATTGCCGGCGTGAATCCCGTACATCAGGCAGAATTGCGTACCCATTTGCCGGCACTGACCCATCGCACGGTCGGTTTGCCTGCTCCCAGGAAAACCAAGACAGGAGCACCATGATGTCCCCCGATTCGCTCGCACTGGCAGAAGCGGCATTATTGACCCCCTATGCACTCGATCGTACAAGCCTCGATCGGGTGTTTGGACAAATGCTGACCCATCAGGTGGATTATGCCGACCTGTATTTCCAGTATTCTCGTGCAGAAGGATGGAGCCTGGAAGAAGGGGTGGTGAAGTCGGGATCATTCCACATCGAGCAGGGTGTCGGGGTACGTGCTGTGAGTGGGGAAAAGACGGCCTTTGCCTACTCGGATGACATCCAGATGCCGTCCCTCGAACAGGCGGCCATGGTGACCCGGGCGATCGGGCGGGCAGGCCAGGATGGCCGGCATCAGGTGCTCCGCATCAGCCCGGAAGCCCCTCAGCTCTATTTGCCGCATGATCCCCTGAAAAGCCTGGATGATCCCGAAAAAGTGGCCCTCCTGGAGCGGCTGGAACACTTTGCCCGGGCCGTGGATCCACGTGTGACCCAGGTCATGGCTTCCCTGGCAGGCGAATACGAAGTGGTACTGATCGCCCGGAGTGATGGGCACTTGAGCGCAGACATCCGACCGTTGGTGCGGGTGTCGTTGCAAGTCATTGCCGAGCAGGGAGGCGTGCGCGAGCAAGGGACGGCGGGCGGCGGTGGTCGTTTCGGTTATGAATACTTTACCGATGCCCTCTTGCAGGATTACGCGCGGAAAGCCGTGGAACAGGCACTGACCAACCTGGATGCCAAACCGGCCCCTGCAGGCACCATGACGGTGGTATTGGGCGCGGGCTGGCCCGGGATCCTGTTGCACGAGGCCATTGGCCATGGCCTTGAAGGCGATTTCAACCGCAAGGGGACCTCGGCCTTTGCCGGACGTATCGGCGAACGGGTGGCCGCACCTGGAGTCACCGTGCTGGATGATGGCACTTTGCCCCGTCGCAGGGGGTCACTCAATCGTGATGACGAAGGCAACCCTTCCCGCTGCACCACCTTGATCGAGGATGGCATCCTCAAAGGGTATCTGCAGGACACCCTCAATGCCCGCCTGATGGGCATGCCCCTGACGGGTAACGGGCGGCGTGAATCTTTTGCCCATATTCCGCTGCCGCGCATGACCAACACTTACATGCTGAATGGACACCGAGACCCGCAGGAGATCATTGCTTCGGTGGAGCATGGTTTGTATGCCGCAAATTTTGGCGGAGGGCAGGTGGATATCACCAGCGGAAAGTTCGTATTTTCAGCGGCAGAGGCCTGGGTCATCGAACACGGCAAACTGGCGTACCCGGTCAAAGGGGCCACATTGATCGGGAATGGTCCCGATGTCCTGACACGGGTCAGCATGATGGGCAATGACATGGCACTGGATCCGGGGGTGGGGGTCTGTGGGAAGGAAGGCCAAAGTGTTCCGGTGGGCGTCGGGCAGCCCACATTGCGTATTGATGCCCTGACAGTGGGCGGTACGGTATAGGGTTTGGTAAAATGCCGAGTTTCCTGATGACCATGAAGGCAAATACGCCGGTATTTCACCATGATGACTACCCAGCAACATAAAATCGATGATGTTCGCGTACGTGAGATCAAGGAGTTACTGCCTCCTGTCCATTTGTTGCGCGAGTTTCCGCTGTCCTCCCAGGCCGCCCAGGTGGTCTATGACACCCGTACCCAGATACACCGCATTCTTCATGGTGCCGATGACCGTTTGCTCGTGATCGTGGGCCCCTGTTCCATCCACGATCCCAAGGCGGCACTGGACTATGCCCGCCGGCTCAAGACCCTCAAGGCGCAGTGGGAATCCGAATTGCTCATCGTCATGCGGGTCTATTTCGAGAAACCCCGCACGACGGTGGGCTGGAAGGGACTGATCAACGATCCCCAGCTGGACGGCAGCTTCCGCATCAACGATGGATTGCGTCTGGCACGGGGGCTTCTGCTGGACATCAATGCCATGGGCATGCCGGCCGGCACTGAATTTCTTGACCTGATCACCCCACAATATTTCGCGGACCTCATCAGTTGGGGGGCCATTGGTGCGCGTACCACGGAAAGCCAGGTGCATCGTGAACTTGCATCGGGCTTGTCCTGCCCTGTGGGCTTCAAGAACGGGACGGATGGCAATCTGCGCATTGCCGTGGATGCCATTCGCGCCGCACAACAGCCGCACCATTTCCTGTCCGTGACCAAGGCCGGGCATTCCGCCATCGTGGCGACCAATGGCAACGAGGATTGCCACGTGATCCTGCGCGGGGGGAAAACCACCAATTACGACGCTGCGAGTGTGGATGCCGCTGCCCGGGAATTGTCTGCGGCCGGGCTGGCAGCCCGGGTCATGATCGACTTCAGTCATGCCAACAGCCAGAAAGACCCCCAAAAGCAGTTGACCATTGCCGACAATGTGTCACAGCAATTGATGGCCGGCGAAACGCGCATCCTCGGCACCATGATTGAAAGCAACCTCAAGGGGGGGCGGCAGGATCTGGTGCCCGGACAGACTCTGGAGTATGGCAAGAGCATTACCGATGCCTGTATTTCCTTCGACGATACGCAGCATGTCATTGAAGTTCTGGGCACGGCGGTACGACAGCGCCGACTGGACACCGTTGATCGGGATGTCTGAATACAGGCGGCCCAAAGCGGAGGCAAGTTGATGGAAGATCATTTTCATGTCCATGGCGCACACGAACACGAAGTGGAGCATGCTGCCAGTGGCCATCGAACGCATCATGGCGTGGCGCTGGCACAGCAAGTGGCCATTTTCACTGCAATCCTGGCGGCCATTGGTGCCGTGGTGAGTTATCTGGGGGGCAACACGCAGAATGAAGCCCTGTTCCACAAGAACGAGGCGGTACTGTACAAGGCCCATGCCAGTGATCAGTGGAACTACTACCAGGCGAAAAGCACCAAAGGCCATATCATGAGCATGGCAGCAGAGCTTGCACCAAAAGACCGCCGCTCTGCCTATGAGGCCGACATTGCCCGTTACGAAAAGGAAAAGAAGGAAATCAAGGCAAAGGCAGAAGAGTTCGAAGAGAAGTCCCGCAAGGAAAACGAACTGGCAGAAAAAGCCTTCCATCCACACCATGTCCTGGCGCTTGCCATGACCTTCATTCAGATTGCGATTGCGCTGGCTTCCGTGACGGCGCTGACCAACCGGCGCTGGTTGCTGGTTCCGGCAGGGATTGGCGCTGTGGCAGGATGCGCGCTGGCGCTGGGCGCTTACCTGTAGCCGGGTTGCCAGAGGACGTCAGGGACGCCGGCTTCCTTGTTCAGGATGCGTGCCAGCACGAACAAAAGATCGGAAAGCCGGTTGAGGTAGTGCAAGGTTTCCGACGCCAGGGTTTCCTGATGATGCAGCGCAACCAACTTGCGTTCCGCCCTGCGACATACCGTGCGGGCCAGATGGCATCGTGCCGCGCCGGGAGCCCCCCCCGGCAAGATGAATTCCTTGAGCGGAGATAGCTGGGCGTTGTAACGGTCAATGGATTGTTCCAGTGCGCCCACCCGACCCGGCGGGATCGCCCTGTGTCCGGGAATGCACAGCTCGGCACCCAGATCAAACAGGTCGTGCTGGATCCCCGTCAACAGCACCCGCACTTCCTCCGGCAGGGTTTCCGCGAGCAACATTCCCAACGTGCTGTTGAGTTCATCCACTTCTCCCAGCGCCTCGATCCTGAGATGGTGCTTGGAGGTGCGTGTGCCATCCCCCAGGCCCGTACTGCCATCGTCTCCGGTTCTGGTGTAGATGCGTGTCAGACGGTTTGCCATGATCAAGGAATGGGTGTCATTGTGAAGGAAGCAGCCAGATGGCTATAATGCCTGTTTGCATCAGGAAACTGCAACCCCGCAATGGGGCGCTGCCTTATGAAAACTGTGTTTCTAGAATTCGAGCAGCAGATTGGCGAACTGGAAGCCAAGATCGAGGAACTGCGCTTTGTGCAGGAAGACTCGGCCGTGGACATTTCCCAGGAAATCGAACGCCTGCAGAAGAAAAGCCAAACCCTGACCAAGGACGTCTATTCCGGGCTCAAGGCCTGGCAAATCGCCCAGGTGGCCCGTCATAGCCAGCGTCCGTACACCCTGGACTATGTCGATGCCCTGTTCACCGATTTCGAGGAACTGCATGGTGATCGGGCTTTTGCGGATGACCCGGCGATTGTGGGGGGCATTGCGCGTTTCGGCGGGCGGGCCGTGATGCTCATTGGCCACCAGAAGGGGCGCGACACCAAGGATCGCATTTACCGGAATTTTGGCCAGGCACGACCCGAAGGCTACCGAAAGGCACTTCGTCTGATGCGGTTGGCGGAAAAATTCAAATTGCCGATTCTGACATTCATCGACACCCCGGGTGCCTACCCCGGCATTGGGGCGGAAGAACGGGGCCAGTCGGAAGCCATTGGGCGCAACCTGTATGAAATGGCTGCGCTGAAGACGCCGATCATTTGTACGGTGATCGGAGAGGGTGGCTCCGGTGGTGCATTGGCCGTTGGTGTCGGGGACATAACACTGATGCTGCAATATGCCATCTACTCCGTGATTTCACCGGAAGGATGCGCGGCCATTTTATGGAAAACGGCTGAAAAGACCAGTGAAGCGGCCGATGCCTTGGGCATCACTTCCGCTCGCCTCAAATCCCTGGGGTTGGTGGATAAGGTGGTCCCCGAGCCATTGGGTGGGGCACACCGGGATCCGCAGACCACGGCGCAGAACCTGAAACGCGCGTTGCAGGAAGCCCTGCGACAGATGGAGGCGTTTTCGACCGACGATTTGCTGGCACGTCGTTTTGATCGACTGATGGGCTATGGCAAATTCAAGGAAACCTCAGCACGCTGAAGTCAACGCGTCAGTCCTGCAATCCCTCCATCGTCATGTGAGAGCAGGCAGCCGCGTTTGCGTCGGTTTGAGCGGCGGACTGGATTCGGTGGTACTGCTGTCATCGCTTCATGCCCTGAGACACCAGGCCGGGATACGGCTTTCTGCAGTGCATGTCAATCACCAGTTGCATCCCGAAGCCCTCCAGTGGGAGCGCTTTTGCCAGGAGTATTGCGACCGCCTGGAAGTGGCGTGCGTCGTGGAGCGGGTTTCATTGAGGCCAGGGGACGGCGTGGAAGCAGCGGCAAGGGCTGCACGCTACGGGGTATTTGCGCGCCAGGCAGCGGATGTCATCGCCTTGGCACACCACCAGGAAGACCAGGCGGAAACGGTGTTGATTCAGCTGTTGCGGGGTGCCGGTGTGTACGGATTGTCTGCCATGCCCGAAATGCGGGATTCGGTCTTGTCCGGGCAGGATTTCAGGCTGTGGCGTCCATTTCTCCAGTTGTCACGGGCCACCCTCCGGGATTATGCAGCTGTGCAGGGCCTGTCCTGGGTAGAGGACGTTTCCAATGGCGACACACGGTATGTTCGCAATTTCCTGCGTCATGAGGTGGCTCCGTTGCTTGCGCAGCGTTTCCCGGCCTGGGCAACCACGTTGGGGCGTTCGGCCAGGCACTTGGGTGAGGCAGCAACTCTGCTCGATCAGCTGGCGGAAATGGATTTTCCATCCTGCAATGCCTCTCCCGGGCTGCGTGTTCAGGCAGTATTGGGGCTGGGCATGCCGCGTGCCGTCAACCTGTTGCGATGGTGGTTGCGGTCACGGCAGGCCCCCGCGCTTTCCCAGAAGCGCATGGAAAACTGGATGCGCCAGGCCCAGGCAATGCCGGACAGGAATCCGCAACTGTCGTGGGGAGGCTGGACGATGACCCGCTTCGAAGGGTGCTGGCATGTCCATCCCGAGGTGCGGGCAGACTGGCAGGAACAACGGTTCGAGGCATGGCCCCAAGGCGTGGTCCTCGCGATACCGGGGGCAGGCCAGTTATGCCAGCAGGTGACGCAAGGGGCAGGACTCAGCGCCACCCTGTTGGAACAAGGCAATGTCGTGCTGCGCCGCAGGTGCGGGGGTGAGCGCCTGAAACCCCATGAAGCGGGAAGTACGCGCTCCCTGCGCAATCTGCTGCAGGAGGCCCGGTTGCCCCTCTGGTGGCGGGAGGCGCTTCCATTGGTGTTTTGCAATGACCGGCTGGTGTGTGTACCGGGTGTGGCCGTTGATGTTGCAGCACAGGCCCAGCCTGGGCAGACCGGGGTTGCCCTGCACTGGGATCCCTTTGCTTCGGATGGTGCACACCACTGACCTGGGCATGTTAAAATGTTCCGTTTACAAACATTAAGTTAGCGGAGCTCTGTCATGACGATCGAACGTACTCTCTCCATTATCAAACCGGATGCCGTTGCCAAGAATGTCATCGGGGCAATCTACTCGCGGTTTGAGAAAGCCGGGCTCAGCATCGTGGCAGCACGGATGATGCATTTGTCCCGGGCGGAAGCCGAAGGTTTTTATGCCGTGCACCGTGAGCGTCCGTTTTTTAACGACCTGGTCAATTTCATGATATCGGGCCCGGTGATGGTGCAGGTATTGCAGGGCGGGGACGCCATTCTCAAGAATCGGGAATTGATGGGCGCCACCGATCCCAAAAAGGCGGCACCCGGCACCATTCGTGCCGATTTTGCCGATAGCATCGATGCCAATGCCGTGCATGGCTCGGATGCGCCTGAAACGGCGGCGGCAGAAATTGCCTATTTTTTCCCGGCACTCAACATTTACGCCCGTTGAGGCATGCGTCACCATGAGGCACGATGCGCGTTAATCTTCTAGGCCTGAATCGCGACAGCATGACCCGGTTCCTTGAGGAAATGGGTCAGAAGCCCTATCGTGCGGGGCAATTGATGCGTTGGATCCATCAGTACGGCGCCGCTGATTTTGGCAGCATGACCGACCTGGCAAAACCGTTGCGGGCCTTGCTGATGGAGCACGCCACGGTGGAAGTGCCACGCCTGCTGTCCGAACAGCGGTCTGCTGACGGGACCTGCAAATGGTTGCTCGAACTGTCACCAGGAAATGCGATCGAAACCGTGTTCATTCCCGAAGAGGGACGCGGCACCCTGTGCATTTCCTCCCAGGTGGGTTGTGCACTGGCCTGCACGTTCTGTTCCACTGGACGCCAGGGATTCAATCGCAACCTCACCACGGCGGAAATCATCGGCCAGGTATGGTGGGCAAACCGCGCACTGGGACGCGACCCAAAGGGGGAACGCATCGTCAGCAATGTGGTGTTCATGGGCATGGGGGAGCCCCTGCTCAATTATGAAGCGGTGGTCGATGCCATCGACCTCCTTCTGGATGATCATGGTTATGGATTATCGCGCCGGCGGGTCACGCTTTCCACGTCAGGGGTACTGCCTGCTTTGGAACGTTTGCGGGATCGGGCGCCGGTGGCCCTGGCGGTGTCGCTGCATGCCCCGGATGATGCGTTGCGGGATGTTCTGGTTCCCATCAACCAGAAGTATCCTCTCCAGGCATTGATGGCGTCCTGTCGGCATTATCTTGAACGGGCGCCGCGCGATTTCGTGACGTTCGAGTATGTGATGCTGGACGGGGTGAATGACAGCGAGGCAAGCGCCCATGCGCTGATCCAGTGCGTTGCGGCCGTACCTTGCAAGTTCAACCTGATCCCCTTCAACCCGTTCCCCAATTCGGGTTACCGTTGTTCCAGTCCGGAAACCATCCGGCATTTTCGGGATATCCTGATGCAAGCGGGTTACGTGGTGACGATTCGTAAAACACGCGGAGATGATATTGATGCGGCTTGCGGACAATTGGCGGGACAGGTCATGGACAAGAGCCGTCGTCAGGAACGTTTTACGGTTCCCTCCCCATGAGTGAAGCCTCCATGCCCTCCGCACAACCGGCTGTCGGGCCCCAACTGGCGGAGCTGCGCCAGCAGCGTGCACTGGGGTTGCACGAGGTGTCGCAACGGCTACGGTTTTCCATCCGCCAACTCGAGGCACTGGAATCCGGCCGCTATGATGCATTGCCCGACATGACGTTTGTACGGGGCATGATCCGCTCCTATGCGCGTTTTCTCGATACGGATCCTGAACCGCTGATCCATGGCCTTGAACTGGAGCGACCCGACGCCGTACCAAGATTGATGGCATCGCCTTCATTGACCATGTCGCCGCAAGGCGTGGGGTTTTTTCGCGAAACGCACTCGACCAGCAAACGATGGGTCCTTGCAGGGATACTGGTGCTGGTGGTCGCGCTGGTGGTGGCCTGGCTATGGCACGAGGATGCCGCCCCCCCGGATACGACGCCTGCCTCGCAAAACGCTGCGCCTGCCAGCCAGGATACGGGGAGCGTCCCCGTGCCGCCCAACCGACCCCCTGAGCCATGAGTTCTGCCAGTTCATTATCCCAAGCGCGTCGCCGTGCAAGGCCTGTGCTGGTAGGGGGGGTGACCGTGGGGGGGAGAGCCCCCATTGTCGTCCAGTCCATGACCAACACGGATACGGCCAATGTGCCTGCCACGGTGGACCAGGTGAGTGCCTTGGCCCTGGCGGGTTCGGAGTTGGTGCGGGTGACGGTGAACACTGCCGCAGCGGCTGCAGCCGTTCCCCTGATCCGGCGGGAACTGGATTTGCGGGGGATTACCGTGCCGCTCGTCGGGGATTTCCATTTCAATGGGCATAAGCTGTTGGCAGAATTCCCGGAGTGCGCATCGGTCCTGGACAAATATCGCATCAATCCGGGCAATGTGGGGCGTGGCTCACGACGCGATGAGCAGTTCGCGCAATTGATTGCGCTTGCAGTTCGCCATGGCAAACCGGTACGGATTGGCGTGAACTGGGGAAGCCTGGACCAGGAGGTGCTGGCCCGTTTCATGGATGACAATGCCGCCAAAGCCGTGCCAGATCCTGTAGAACTGGTCATGCGGGCTGCGCTCGTGGCCTCGGCATTGGAAAGCGCTGCCCTGGCGGAGCAATTGGGGTTGCCGGGTGACCGCATCATTCTGTCCTGCAAGGTGAGCGGCGTGCAGGATCTGATTGCGGTGTATCGTGATCTGGCCACGCGTTGCAACTACCCCCTGCACCTTGGTCTGACGGAAGCGGGCATGGGGAGCAAGGGGATCGTGGCCTCCACGGCAGCCATGTCGGTACTGCTTCAGGAAGGGATTGGCGACACCATCCGGGTATCGCTGACACCTGAGCCTGGGGGGGATCGCACCCAGGAAGTGGTGGTGGCCCAGGAAATTCTCCAAACCATGGGGCTGCGCGCTTTTACGCCCATGGTGACCGCCTGTCCAGGCTGCGGCCGAACCACGAGTACCTACTTTCAGGAACTGGCCAGTCGCATTCAGACCTATCTGCGTGACAACATGCCACTTTGGCGTACCCGCTTCCCGGGGGTGGAACACCTTCATGTGGCCGTGATGGGGTGTGTCGTGAACGGGCCTGGAGAAAGCAAGCTGGCAGACATCGGCATCAGCCTGCCTGGCTCGGGCGAGCGCCCTGTCGCACCTGTTTATGTGGAGGGCGAGAAAACGGTCACCCTGAAAGGGGACCGCATTGCAGAAGAGTTCCAGGCATTGGTCTACGAATACGTGCAACGTCGGTATGGCACGAACGATACAAGAAAGGCAATCTGACCCATGAGTGTGCAGAAATTCCAGGCCGTGCGCGGCATGAACGACGTATTGCCGGCCGAGGCGCCTGCTTGGACATTCCTTGAGGATACATTGCGTCGCTGGCTTTCCCAGTATGGCTATCGCGAGATACGCACGCCTGTGGTGGAACCCACGGGATTGTTCATCCGTTCCATTGGTGAAGTGACGGACATCGTGGAAAAGGAAATGTACACTTTCGTGGACAACCTCAATGGCGAGACCCTGACCCTGCGCCCGGAAGCCACGGCTTCTTGCGTCCGCATGGCCGTGCAGCATAACCTGCTGTACGAAGGGCCCCAGAGGTTGTGGTATATGGGACCCATGTTTCGCCATGAACGTCCGCAGAAGGGACGTTACCGGCAATTCCATCAATGTGGCGCGGAAGCGTTGGGGTTTGCCGGACCGGATGCCGACGCCGAGCTGATCTTGATGACGGCACGCTTGTGGACAATGCTGGGGCTCCAGGACGTATCCCTGCAGATCAATTCGATTGGCAGCCCGGATTGCCGCCAGAAGCACCGAATGCAGTTGATCGACTATTTCGGACAGCATGTCCAGGATTTGGATGAAGACTCGAGACGACGCTTGCAGAGCAACCCACTGCGCATACTGGACAGCAAGAACCCCGGGATGGCGGCGCTCATCGAGGGAGCCCCAAAGCTTGCGGACATGCTGGACGATGCTTCTGCGGCTCACTTCGAGTCCCTGCAGGCGCTGCTGCGGGCTGCCGGTATTCCCTTTCAAGTCAATCACCGGCTGGTGCGCGGGCTTGATTATTACAATGCCACGGTATTTGAATGGGTGACGCCGCTTCTGGGCGCCCAAAGCACGATTTGCGGTGGTGGTCGTTATGACGGGCTGGTGGCCCAGTTGGGCGGCAAGCCCACGCCCGCCTGCGGGTTTGCCATGGGATTGGAGCGACTGCTTGCACTGTTGCAGGAAACCAGGGCAGCCCCCATCCCCGAACCACGGCCGGATATTTATGTCGTGTATCAGGGTGAAGCGGCAGCACAGACCGCTTTTCTTGCCGCGGACGAGGTCCGGGCAGCGGGCCTGACTGCCATATTGCACTGCGGGGGAGGCAATTTCAAAGCGCAACTGCGACGGGCCGATGCCAGTGGGGCCGACTATGCCCTGATTTTTGGCGAGGACGAAGTGCGTGACGGACAAGCGAGCCTCAAACCGCTACGGGGGCAGGGGGCCCAGACAACCCTCCCATTGGATCAGGCCATTCAACTTCTGAAAATGTAGGACAGCACATGTACGATCTCGAAGAACAGGAACAAATCGACGTCATCAAGGCCTGGTGGAAACAGTATGGCAACTGGGTGTGGGTGGCCTTGCTGGTTGCGGCCATTGCATTCGGCGGCTTTCGCGGATGGCGCTATTACCAGCGGACCCAGGCCGAGAAGGCAGGCGTGTTATTTGACGCGATCAGGCTGGCGGCGCAGCAAGGCGATGCGGCGAAAACTTTGCAGGCGGCCAAGGTCCTGCAGGACACCATGCCGGACAGCGCCATGGCAGTTCGTGGCGCTTTCATCGGTGCTGCAGTGAGTCATGGCAAAGGCGACGACCCGGCAGCACGACAGGAGCTGGAATGGGTGGTGGCTCATGCCAAGGAACCGTTGATGGCTGATCTGGGTCGCTTGCGTCTTGCGGGGTTGCTGGCCGATGAGAAGCAGTATGATGCGGCGCTGCAACTCCTGGCAGCCAACCGAAGCAGTGACCTGACGGCCCTGACACAGGATTTGCGCGGCGACATCCTTCTGGCACAGGGCAAGCCCAATGAGGCCCGGGCGGCTTATCAGGGCGTCGTGGATGGTTCCAAGGACGGTGATGTGCTGCACCAGGTTGCCCAGAGCAAACTTGAAGCCTTGGGAGATTCCCGATGAAAGTCCTGCGCGCAACTTCCACTCTCGGGACCTTGTGCCTGGCTCTGGCTTTCTGGCTGGCAGGATGTGCCGATTCGCTGCCGGTGTCGCCATTGCCACCGCTCAAGTCTTCCGTTGCCATCGATACCGTCTGGAAGAGCAAGATTGGGGCAGGTGACAACACCCTGATGGCCCCTGTCCTGTACAAGGATTTTCTTTATGCGGCCAACGAAAAAGGGGAATTGGTGGCATTGGACCCCGCCACGGGAAAGGAATCCTGGCATATCAAGACGCAGGAGGCTTTTTCATCCGGTGTGGGTGTTGGCGATGACATGCTGTTCCTTGGAACGAAGGGGGGCGAAATGCTCGCCTACAACTTGAATGGCGGCCTGTTGTGGCGATCCCGGCAATCCAGCGAATTGATGGTGGCGCCCGAGGCAGCCGATGGTATCGTCGTGACCAGAACTGCCGATGGGCACATCGTGGGAGTGGATGAGACAACAGGCAAGCGGCGCTGGCAAATTGTGCGTCCCATGCCTGCGCTGGTATTGCGAGGGGTGAGTGGCATTGCCCTGAGTCGAGGCGGCGCCCTCATCGGCCTGCCGGGAGGCAAGCTGTTGGCCGTGGCACTTTCCGATGGCACCGTCGCGTGGGAGGCCACCATTTCCGTACCGAGAGGGGCTACCGAACTGGAGCGGGTCAACGATGTGGTGGGAGTTCCTTTGGTGGGTTATCAGGATGTATGCACGGCATCCTATCAGGGTAAAGTGACCTGCCTCGATGTGACGCGCGGGCAGACCATCTGGTCCAAGGACATCGCTGCCATCGGACCCCTCTTTGCCGAAGGGAACAAGCTGTTCGTGACCGATGAGAAGGGGGACGTACTGGCCGTCAATCGCCTGAGCGGCACTACCGCCTGGCGTAATGAGGCGTTGGAAGGACGCTATCTGACGGCGCCTGCCGTTACGCTGGATTATGTCGTGGTCGGCGATGCGGAAGGAATCGTGCATTTCCTGTCCCGTACAGACGGGATAGAAACCGGTCGCGCCACTACCGATGGGAACGCCATCACACAAGCTCCTCTGGTGATTGGGGACAACCAGATTCTCGTGCGCAATCGGGAAGGCAAGATTTTTGTGCTGGCACCGCACTGACCGGAGTCGATGCCGTGAGCTCGTTGCCAACTGTCGCGATTGTGGGACGGCCCAATGTGGGCAAATCCACCCTGTTCAATCGCCTGACGCGTACCCGTGATGCCCTGGTGGCCGATGTTCCCGGGCTGACCCGCGATCGACACTACGGACGTGCACGCTTTGAGGGATTATCGTATCTGGTCATCGATACGGGTGGTTTTGAGCCCGTGGCACGGGAAGGCATATTGTTCGAGATGGCCCGGCAGACCTTGCAGGCGGTGGATGAGGCCGATCGCGTGATCTTTCTGACCGATGGCCGGACCGGACTGACGCCAGGAGACCGTGCGATTGCCGATATCCTGCGACAACGTGGCAAGCAGGTGGTTCTGGCGGTCAACAAGGTGGAAGGCATGCCGGGTGCGCTAGCAACGGCGGAGTTTCACGAACTGGGCCTGGGCATGCCAGTGCCGGTGTCTTCTGCGCATGGCGAAGGGATTTCCATGCTGATGGAAACGACGCTTGCGGGGGTTGTTCCCCAGAGTGAGCTCCCGCCCCAGGCGGATGACGTTCCCAAAATTGCCATCGTGGGACGGCCCAATGTGGGCAAATCCACCCTCATCAACCAACTGTTGGGAGAAGACCGGATGATTGCATTTGATCAGCCGGGCACCACCCGCGACAGCATTGCCGTGGATTTTGAGCGCAATGGAAAGCGTTACACGCTCATCGATACGGCGGGGTTGCGCCGTCGTGGAAAAATATTCGAAGCCATTGAGAAGTTTTCGGTCTTCAAAACCATGCAGGCCATTGAAGAAGCGAACGTGGTGGTGCTGACCCTGGATGCCAGCAGGACATTTCCGACCAGGATGCCCACATTGCCGGCTATGTCCTGAATGCCGGACGTGCCGTGGTGGTGGCGATCAACAAATGGGATGGGCTGGATGCCCACCAGCGCGACGTCGCCAAGAGTGAATTGATGCGCAAACTGGGTTTTCTCGATTTTGCCAGCCTGCTGTTCATGTCGGCATTGCGCGGCACGGGCGTGAAATCGCTGCTTCCCGCTGTTGATGGCGCTTATGAAGCGGCAATGGCCAGGCTTCCCACGCCCAAACTGACCCGCGTGCTGCAGGCCGCGGTGACACAGCACCAGCCTCCCAAAGCGGGCCCGTTTCGCCCCAAACTCCGGTATGCGCACCAGGGCGGGCATAACCCTCCCATCGTGGTCGTGCACGGCACTGCCATTGCGCACATTTCCGACAGCTATCGCCGTTACCTGGAAAACACGTTTCGCACCGCTTTTGAACTCAAGGGAACCCCCCTGAAAGTGGAATTCCGCCAAGGGCATAATCCCTTCGCGGACCGCAAGCCAAAACCTCTTACCGAGTCGGAAGAGAAACGCCTGCGTCGCCAACGTCGTCGCGGACGAAAGCTGTTTGGAAAGCGTTAGCGTGCATTTGGATTGAATCTTGCTTGCAAAACGCAGTAGAATGGCAGGGCGAAGGTTTCCAATTTTATAACAAGATCCTTCTGGAGAATACAGAATGAGTACGAAAGGGCAACTCTTACAAGACCCGTTTCTCAACGCGCTTCGTAAGGAACATATTCCTGTATCGATCTACTTGGTCAATGGCATCAAGTTGCAGGGACAGGTCGAATCGTTTGATCAATACGTGGTACTGCTCAAAAACACGACGACCCAAATGGTATACAAGCATGCCATTTCCACCGTAGTGCCCGCGCGCTCGGTGTCCATGCCTGTTGATACCAGTCCTGAGAGTTGATGAGGCGATGACGGATTCTGGCCCCCTGGTGGGCCGGGGCCGGAAAGCATCGGGCAAAAAACCGGAAGTGGCAACAGGCAGTCTGGAAAGCGTGGCCGGTGTTGCCGGCCACCCGGATCGGGCTGTACTGGTGAGCCTGGACCTGGGCAGGCAGGATGACGCCAATAGCGTCGATGAGCTTGCCTTGCTGGCCTCCAGTGCAGGGCTGATGGTTTGTGCGACCGTGCAGGGGAGCCGTGTGCGACCCGATCCTGCCACATTCGTGGGAAGCGGAAAACTGCTGGAAGTGGGAGAACTGGTACGACAACACGGGGCCGGGCTCGTGATTCTCAACCACGAGATCTCCCCGGCGCAGGAACGTAATCTGGAACGCACCCTGCAGTCCCGAGTGATCGATCGCACCAGCCTGATTCTCGATATTTTTGCGCAACGGGCGCGTAGTCACGAAGGGCAGCTTCAAGTGGAACTTGCCCAGCTCGAGCGTCTGTCAACGCGCCTGGTAAGGGGGTGGACGCATCTGGAGCGTCAAAAAGGGGGGATTGGGCTGCGCGGCCCGGGAGAAACCCAGCTGGAGACCGATCGCCGCCTGTTATCCAAGCGGGTCAAGATGCTCAAGGCCCGACTTGAAAAGGTAAGGCGCAGCCACCGCACCCAGCGACAAGCCAGGAACAAAACCGGCGTGTTACGGGTATCCCTCGTGGGGTACACCAATGCAGGAAAATCCACGCTTTTCAACCGGCTGACGCACGCGCAAGCCTATACGGCCGACCAGCTGTTTGCGACGCTCGATACCACCTCGCGCCGGTTGTACCTGGGTCCGGATGCGGCAGTGGTCCTGTCGGACACGGTGGGGTTCATACGCCATCTGCCTCATACCCTCGTTGCGGCATTCAGGGCGACGCTGGAGGAAACACGGGATGCCGATCTCCTGGTGCATGTGGTGGACAGCAGCGATCCGGAACGTGAATCCCAGATCCAGGCGGTAAATGCGGTGCTCAAGGAAATCGGTGCGGAGGCGGTACCCCAGCTGATGCTGTACAACAAGATCGATCGGTTGCCGGATGCAATAGCGGGTCTGGATCGGGACGCCTATGGTACAATTTCGCGCATTCGGGCAAGTGCATTGACAGGGGCGGGTGTCGACCTGATCCGCCTCGCTTTCCTTGAAACATGTCAACCCTTGCGACAGGTGACCGGCTGGCACGAACGGCCTTCTGAAAAGCAGACAAATCATCCCAATGGCACAGAATGATCCCCAGTGGGGAAAGAACAACAATAGCGGCCCTCCGGATCTGGATGAGATCTGGCGCCGCTTTGTGCAAAGGTTCAAGTCCAGGAAACTGACGGGCCAGGGGGCCTATCCTCCGGGCCCGGGTGGAGGCGGCTCCTCCAGGCTGCCAGCAGGGAAGAACCTGCTCTGGGTGCTCCTGGCAGGCCTGCTGGTGGTCTGGTTGTTATCCGGTCTCTATATCGTGGATACCGGGCGCATTGGCGTCATTTTGCGATTTGGCAAGTTTCAGGAAACCACTGCCCCGGGCCCCCATTGGCACCTGCCTTACCCCATCGAGACCCAGGCCCCCGGAAGCCCGCTCAATGTGGCCCAGGTCCGTACGGTTGAGCTGGGCTATCGCAGCAACCTCAAATCCAAGGTGTTGCACGAATCACTGATGCTCACGGATGACGAAAACATTATCGACAACCAGTTTGCCATCCAGTACACCATCAAGGACCCGCAGGCCTTCCTGTTCAATAACCGCGACCCGGATGAAGCCGTAATGCAAGTTGCAGAAACGGCCATTCGCGAAGTGGTGGGGCGCAGCAAAATGGATTTCGTGTTGTATGAGGGCCGTTCGCAAATTGCCGACGAATCGGCCCGGTTGATGCAACAGATTCTGGATCGTTACCAGACGGGCATCGCCATCAGCAAGGTGAACATGCAGAATGCGCAACCCCCCGAGCAGGTGCAGGCCGCTTTCGATGATGCCGTGAAGGCAGGGCAGGATCGTGAACGACTCAATAACGAAGGACAGGCGTATGCCAATGACGTGATTCCCCGGGCCAAAGGGATGGCGTCGCGCCTGATGGAAGAATCCAAGGCCTACGCGCAGAGGGTGGTGGTGCGGGCGGAGGGGGATGCCAGCCGTTTCAAGCAGGTGCTTGTTGAATACGTGAAAGCGCCGGAAGTGACGCGTCAGCGCTTGTATCAGGACATGATGCAGCAGGTTCTCAACAATACCACCAAGGTGGTGACCGATCAGAAATCAGGCAACAGCTTGTTGTACCTGCCCCTGGACAAGCTGATTCAGGCAAGCGGGCCAGGCGGCAACCCGCCCGAGGCGGCTCCCGATGCGGCAGGGGGTGTGCACGCGGCAGCGCCAGCAGCACCGACGGCAGGCACGGCGCCGGGCTCCAGCACTCCTGTTGGCCCCTCGCCGCCCCAGTCGGAATCTGTTCCTGACAGTCGTTCCCGTGATGCTTTCCGTACCCGTGACCGGGAGCCCCGACCGTGATGAAAGATATTGGCGCCTACCTGATTGGTCTGGCAGTCGTCGCCGTATTGGCGACCCTGAGCGTCTATACCGTGACCCAGACCCAGAATGCCCTGGTGTTCCAGCTGGGAGAAGTGGTGGCCGTACGTACGGCTCCGGGACTGTATTTCAAACTGCCGCTGGTACAGAACGTCAGGGTATTCGACACGCGCATTCAGACTTTGGACAACAACGATCCTGAGCGTTTCATCACCTCCGAAAAGAAACCTTTGCTGGTGGACTATTTCGTGAAGTGGCGCATTGCCGATGTCAAACAGTTCTACGTCAGTGTCGGTGGTGACGAACATCGTGCCCAGGTGCGCCTGACCCAAACGGTCAATGATGACTTGCGGGCGGAATTTGCGAAACGAACGGTACATGAGGCCGTTTCTGGCGAACGCGAGAAAATCATTGAGTCCATGAGCGCGCGGGCGGAACGGGATGCGCGGCAGATTGGGGTACAAGTGCTGGATGTACGCATCCGGCGGGTGGAATTGACCCCGGAAGTGACCGAGTCGGTCTATCGCCGGATGGAAGCCGAGCGCAAGCGGGTTGCAAACCAGCTGCGCTCCACCGGAGCCGCCGAAGCCGAGAAGATCCGCGCGGATGCCGACCGCCAGCGCGAGGTCATCCTCGCGGAAGCCTACCGGGATGCGCAACGCGTCAAGGGGGGAGGGGATGCACGGGCTTCAGCCATTTATGCGGACGCCTATAGCCACAATCCGGAGTTTTATGCGTTTTATCGCAGCCTTGAAACGTATCAGCAGGGATTGAAAGGCAAGGGAGATGTGTTGGTGCTGGATCCCTCTTCCGAATTTTTCCGGTATTTCAAGAATACTCCGGCACTGCCTGCTGCCAGGAAATGATTGCCATGCACTCCCTGCTCAGTGCATTCGCCCTGGTGCTTGTCCTGGAGGGTATCATGCCGTTTCTCGCGCCCGGACGCTGGCGGGAGACGGTGCAGCGCATTTGCCTCTTCAATAACGGACAGATCCGGTTTATGGGGCTGGGCGCCATCCTCGCCGGAGTGATCCTGATACAGGTCCTCGGATGACGTACCGCTGGCTTCTGCCTGAATTCATCGAAGACATCCTGCCTCCCGATGCCTGGCGCCTCGAGTGGGCGCGACGGAATTTGCTGGACCTGTTCCGCGCCAAGGGCTTTCAGCTGGTGATGCCGCCCCTGCTGGAATACATCGAATCCTTGCAGGCCGGCACCGGGCATGACATGGAGTTGCTGACTTTTCGCCTGGTGGACCAGTTGAGTGGACGACAATTGGGATTGCGTGCGGACATCACCTTGCAGGTGGCCCGTATCGACGCGCACGGCATGAGCCATACCGGCATCAATCGCCTGTGTTATGCCGGCAGCATTATGCATACCCGCCCGGAAGGACTGAATCAGTCCCGCGAACCTTTTCAGATCGGCGCGGAGATTTATGGCCTGGCAAGCCTCGAGGGCGACATTGAAATCCAGGAGCTGATGCTGGAGGCCCTGCGCTGCACGGGCCTGCCCCAAGTGACCCTGGACGTGGGGCATGTGGGATTGTTTCGGGGGTTGTCGCGGTTGGCAGGGGTGGATGCGAAAACCGAGGCGGACTGGTTTGCGGCCCTCCAGAACAAGGATGTTCCGGCTCTCGACGCACTGGCCGGCGTATCGGGTCGGGTGGGCACGACGCTGCGCCAACTTGCCGACCTCAACGGTGACCAGGCGGTGCTGGCACGTGCCCGTCGACTCCTGCCTGATGTGCCGGAAATTCGCGAAGCGCTGCATCAACTGGAGCAGGTGGCCCGCCATTTTGCCGATCGGTTGCCACTGACGTTTGACCTGGCCGAATTGCGTGGCTACCACTACCACAGCGGACTGGTGTTTGCCGCCTATGCCTCGGGCTATCCGGATGCGGTGGCCCGCGGAGGACGTTACGACGACATTGGCCGTGCGTTCGGACGGGCGCGGCCGGCCACCGGTTTCAGCCTCGATTTGCGCGAACTGCTGCCGTCCCTGCCGCCGGGCTGACATTGAATCCCTGTCAGGGTGATGTGAACAATTCGGAAATATTGGAGAAGTCGTCTTCATGGCAAGAAATGTTGTTGTAGTGGGCACCCAATGGGGTGATGAAGGCAAGGGCAAGCTGGTGGACTGGCTGACCGATCGGGCCGATGGTGTCGTGCGTTTCCAGGGGGGGCACAACGCCGGGCATACGCTCGTGATCGGCGGAAAGAAAACTGTACTGAGCCTGATACCGGCCGGCATCCTGCGGCAGCATGTGGCCTGTTACATCGGCAATGGCGTGGTGTTGTCACTTCCTGCACTGCTCAAGGAAATCGACATGCTGGAGGCCTCCGGGGTTTCGGTGAGTGCGCGCATGCGCATCAGCGATGCCTGCCCCTTGATCCTGCCTTATCACGTGGCCATCGATCATGCGCGGGAGAAGGCCAAGGGAGAGGCCAAGATTGGCACCACCGGTCGGGGGATTGGTCCGGCGTATGAAGACAAGGTGGCCCGCCGGGCGCTCCGCCTGCAGGACCTTTTCGATCCGGTACGATTTGAAGCCAAGCTGCGTGAAGTGGCGGACTACCATAACTTTGTCCTGACCCGCTATTTCAAAACCGATGCCGTGGACGTACAGGCCATTCTTGACGAAACCCTGAGCTACGCTGCTCGCATGAAGACCATGGTGGCCGATGTGTCCCGTGAGCTTTACGACGCGAATCTTGCAGGAAAAAACATGCTGTTCGAAGGGGCGCAGGGTACCTTGCTCGACATCGATCATGGGACTTACCCCTATGTGACCTCAAGCAACTGCATTGCCGGTGCCGCGGCCCCCGGAGCGGGCGTCGGGCCCCAGCAACTGCAGTACGTGCTGGGCATCACCAAGGCATACACCACGCGCGTTGGCTCGGGCCCCTTTCCCACGGAGCTGGACGACGCGATTGGGCAACAGCTGGCCAAGCGCGGACACGAATTCGGTGCGGTTACCGGCCGTCCACGCCGCACCGGATGGTTTGATGCTGCCGCCCTGAAGCGCTCCGTCCAGATCAATGGGGTGACCGGGTTGTGCGTGACGAAGCTCGATGTGATGGATGGCGTGGAAACCGTGCGCATCGGGGTGGGTTACCGCGTTGGGGGCAAGGAAATCGACATTCTTCCCTTGGGAGCGGATGCCATTGCCCGGTGTGAACCGATTTACGAAGAAATGCCGGGCTGGACCACCAGTACGGTTGGCGTCAAAACATTGGATGGGCTCCCACCCCAGGCCCGCCGTTACCTCGACCGCCTGTCGGAGTTGTGCGCCGTTCCCGTGGATGTGGTTTCCACAGGACCAGACCGCGACGAAACCATCGTGTTGCGACATCCCTTCGACGCCTGATTATCCCCCCTGCATGTCGGCATCTCCGGCCTCAACGGCGCCTGTTTGAAGATCTTGCGCATGTGACGCGTGATCGGTGCAGACATGGTCTGCCGACAGGTAGCGCTCCCATCGCGCACATAACCCATCCTGGGCCCGCGTGGCCCCGTAAGCGGATCCCAGCGCGCGCAAACCCGGCATCCGGGCTTCCAGGGTAGCCGGACTGTTGTCGAAGTGCCGGCAGGTGGCGCAGCAAGGCCTCATTGTCCCAGCTGCGTCCAGAATCCGGCAAATACCCGGGTGGACAGGATGTAGCCCAGCAGCACATTGACTGCGACACCCGCAGTAAAGGCGTAGAACGGTGCAGCGCCTGTGCGTACGAAATCACCAAAACGCGTGGTGAGCCCGATGCTGAAAAAGCAGAATATGAAAGCCCAGGTGCGCAGGTTCTTGAGCGGGGCCACCAGGAGGGGTTCCACCGTGGACTTGTATGCGGCAAAGTCGTACTGCGAAGCCACTGCCGTGACGATCAGGGAAGCCAGAAGAAAGCCCAGAACGAATTTCGGGAATCGGCGCCAGATCTCGCCAATGCCCGCCTTCCTCTGCATGGGTGTTGCTTCCCAACGGGTCGTGGCGACGATGGACAGGATGAGCGCCCAGATGCCGATCCACACATCGCGCCCAATGACTTTCATCAGGGTGAAGGCCTGGATGGCGGCTTCTGGGGTTCCGGCAATTCCCGGCACGGTGCCGGCATAACTGCCGTAGGTTTGGGCAGCAGCCAGCCCTGCCGCATCGGCAAACTCAGAAGTGCCGATCCATGCCCCGGCAACCCCGGTGGGCAATGCAAGCCAGCGACTCACGAGCGGCAAGGCAAAGATCATGATGATGGCCCAGAACACCACCAGCGATATGGAGATGGGCGCATGCTCCTTGCGGGCACCCACAGCGCCGGCAATGGCAATGGAAGCGGATACTCCGCAAACGGCCCCGCCCACTCCCAGGGTGGCTGCGAGGCGCCGGTCGAGCCCCAGTCGCTTGCCGACCCAGAAAATGGTGCTGAACGTCGCGAGGGACACCAGGGTCGCCTGCGCAATGGCCACCGGTCCGGCCCACAGTATCAGCGTGAAAGGCAGGGTAGCCCCCAGCAGCACAATCCCGGTCTTGATATAGAACTCCACGCGCAATCCGGTTTGCAGCCAGCTTGGAAGGGGAACCGTGTTGGAGAGGAGAAGGCCCAGTGCCAGGGCAACCAGGGGGGGCTCGAGATTATAGGTATGCGCCTGATCCCATTCGCCCATGAAAAATATCAAGGTGGACAGGACGTAGAGGAAAGAAAAGGCCCCCAGGAATTGGGGCAGTGGGATGCGCAAACTCTTGATCGCCAACCCCAGCAATCCCGCCCATAATGCGAACAATGCCGCGTAGCGTGGCCATTGTTGTTGCAACTGCGCCATCAGTTGCCCCAGGGTGTGCCATTTTGCAGGGGTTACCGCGATCCACTTCAGACTGGCGCCCCAAGGCAGGAGAATCAGGGCGATGGCGAGCAGGCCCAGTCCGATGATGATGGCCCAGGTATCTTCCTGCTGCAGCAGGGAAAGCCGGGGGCGTGTGGTAACGTGGCCGAGGGTGCTTTCAGACATGTCGGGACAGTCCTTGCAAAGGGGAAGTTCTCACCATACCAGGATGCACTTTTTTACACGTAAAAATGATATTGAGAGATATACAATGGGGCAAG
>JAKBAT010000119.1 GCA_021808815.1 Pseudomonadota bacterium | reverse complement strand
TGAGCCATGATCACAGGGCAGGAGAGCCCCCTGTCACAAAAATGCGACGCGCAGGATTGACCGTGCAGGGGAATTCAGTGAAAAACGGTTCCCGCAGGAACCTGGAAATCTGCCTGGGGCTCGGCCGCATCGAAACCGGCAGGCCAAACGCCGACGGTGTCCCAGGTGGCGTGCAGGTATAGATGATGCAGAATCGCGAGCCACTGCCGTAGCGGGTCCATGCCCATGGCAAATCGGGCTTCACACCCGGGTGCGTGAAACACCAGCTGCTGACCATCTGCCAGCGGAGAAAGGTCAATGGATTGAATCAGATAATGGGGTGCATCCCCTACCTCCTGCACCGGTTCCGGAGAAAGTGGTCCGGGCCCGGAAGCCGGCATGCTCTCGTCCAAAAGGGAAGCCCCTTCCTGCTGCAGTCGGTGAAACAGTGCACGGACAACCCGGTCGGCAAGACGCCGGGTCAGCCAGAAGACTGATACTGTTCCATCGCTGCACTGGTTGACGAGCTGCAACCTGTCCTCGCTGTCCAGGTAGACCAATGTCTGTTTCTGAATGACTTGCATGCTCTGCCCGTTCAAAAAGGCCTGCCATCAGCCTTGGCCTTGACGTTACAACCCGCCTCGGACATTTACAATTTTTTTCGTCCGGCGGACTTTCCTTAAACCTATTATCCCTTCATTCTTCGACGACATCCACACGACCGGGCACATCCCGCACATTCACAAGGAGAACGCATGAAACCTTCCATCCCACGTTGGGCCATCGGCATCCTTGGCGCTGTAGCAGCCTTCACAAACGCCTCAGCAGCCTCGCAGCACAGCCTGACCCAGTCCATTACCATCGCGTCCGATCCGGCCAAGGTCTGGGCTCTGGTCGGCAATTTCGAGGAAATCGCACACTGGAACCCTGCAGTGGAAAGAAGCCTCGCTGTCGATGAAAACAATGGCGCTCCCGCCCGCCTCGTGATTTTCAAGGGGGACGCCGGAAAGGAAATGGATGTCCTGGACGCACGGGACGATGCCCACATGACCCTGCGCTATCACATGGCGTCGAGCTCCTGGCCCATTACCCATTACCAGGCCGAACTGCGGGTCAGTCCCGGCGCTGCACCGGGCACTTCGGTCGTGACCTGGCATGGCATGTTCGACACGCCGGTGGAAGCCCCTGATCCGGACAGTCCGCCCCCGCCTGAAGGCATGCCACCCCGGGGTCCCATGGTGTACGGCTTCGACGTGGAAACCAACCCCGGCGTCAATGCCACCCCCGTGCATCAGGCAACACGTACCCTGAAAGCAGAAAAAATCCTGTCGAATCAATACCAGTCGGGCTTGGAAGGGCTTAAATGGGTGCTGGAACGCTAATCGGGAGCCTTGGCATCCCCAAAAAAATCCCCTCGGGGGAGAGGGGATGGAAATGCAGTTTCAGGAGGGAGTCTGGAAACTGTGAGAACAGTGTAAATGATAATTGTTCTCATGTAAACCCCCTTTTTCAGTAGGCCACATAGGGGCCGGCAATGGGCCCCGCCTGCCTCCCCTCGATCGCCGTAAACACGGACCGGCCAAAGAAAAACGGCAAGCCCCAGTCGAAAGAATTCCCGGAAGTAGTCGAAATACCCAAATTGAAAGCCGACAAGGTCGTGCTGCCGTACAAAATGTCGGCATTAGCCACCGTGCTGCTGACCGGGCCGGAGACACCGTTTTGCCCCATGTTCGTGGCCTGCACCGTCACCGGCTGGGCGGGACAATAGCTCGTGCCATCGGAGGCACAAATGGCGATGTTGGATGTATTGAAGAACAGCGCCGAGGAGCCGCTGTCCGTAAAGCTGTAGGACAGGTACTGCCCCTCGTAGTATGTCGTCAGATACCCGCTGGAGGGATCGACGGAAAAGATGAAGGCACTCCCCAACCCATTGTTGCTGGCCGTGTCGATGCCGAAAGTCAGGGATCCCGCCAGAGAAGCGGCCCCATCAGGCGGAAGCGCCGGAAACGTAATGACCGTCCCGTCGGTATCCTGCGAGGTAAAAAACGCCACCGGATTGACAACCTGCTGGTTTAGCGGCAGACCTGCCTGCTGGCACAGCCCTGCCACACAGGTGTAGTAGCCTCCCCCTCCCGAGATGGTGGATACCTGGGTGCATGTCATGCCGCAGTCATAGACGAAATTGCCGATTCCGATAATGCCATTGGCCCCAAAGCTGGGAATGTCGTTGGTGGGTGCCCCCCCGCTGCTGGAACAGGTGAGAGGGATTGTCGTACTGTCTCCGATAATCTGGATGGGAATGTTCCGCACTATTTCCCCTCCGATTTTTACATCGGCCATTCGCACCGAGCCCCAGTTATAACTGCTGACGTATTGCAGGCATTCGAACACCTGCTGCCCGCCACTGGTCACCGGTTGCAGGTTGAGGCCTGGCATCAGCACGGAAGACATCACACGCACCCCGGAAGAGCCGGTGTCCACCTGGATGTGGTCGAAATTCTGGCAGGTTTCCGTGCCCGGGATGCAGAGCGTGATGTTGGTATAGGCAATGTTGTTGACCGCACTGTTGCCGGTCAGGAACTGCCCGCGATACATGGGGCCAAAGTCCACCACCAGGGGCACGGCATTGGCGGGAGTGGCACTGGTACACCGTCCGGTACATCCGCCCACGGACAGCACCTTTGGGCGCCCTGCCAGGCGGATTTCCACGTTCTGGTATGTCACTGACCCCACGCTCACCAGGGGAATGGTGAGCAACCCGTCCGCAGCATCGTACACATCCGTCGTCGCCACTGAAGAAGGGGGTGGCGCCGCGTTCTGGACCTCCGTTGCATTCAGCACCTGGAACCCGCCCACCAAGCTCAGTTGCACATCGGCATAAGTCGCCAGCCCTACCTGTACAGAAGGAATGAACAGGCTCTGGGTAGCAGGGGCATAAGTATCGGCCGCAAACACGACGCGCAGCGCCAAGAATCCCCACAAGCACAGGGTGGCCGGCAATACTTTCAGGCAAGACATGGGCGTTGACAGTCGCTACTGCAAGTCGCGTTCCGACACCCCGGCCGGCATCCGCTCGGGCAAATACACCTGCCCCGAAAAGGCCCGCTGGTGCCCACCGCTGTGGATGACCAGGTGGGCATCGTTGAGGACCACCGGCGCCCGACGACGCGACACAGCCGCAGTGGCGGCATACTGGTCAAAATGCGTGCCCAGCAGCTGCCGCAAATCGGGAATCTGCGGCCCCTGCCAGGTCACCGCAAACACAACCCCGCTGGCATCCGCATATTCATGCACGTTCGTGCCGGAAGAAAGCGAATAGGCATGAACAGTATAGGAACCATGGGGTGTACTGCGTTGCACACCTGCCGGGCTGACCAACGCCACCGACCCTGGAGAATACAATTCCCCCAGGGTGGCGCCAGCCCAGGGGGTTTCGGTCAGAAGCCCCAAGGTCACGGCAGCGATCATCAATGGTGAAAATACATGCACGGCAAAAAATCAGGTTGGGACGACAGCCGATATCATACTACGCGGCGAAAAACGCCTGTCACGATAAAGCCGCCGGTGGCGGCTTTATGTGGACAGCCCCGGCCTGATCAAAAGTGATAGGCGGCGCCCAGCGCCCAGCTGGATTCGTGATTGGATAACAAGTTGGAACCGCCCACGGCGTAATACTGGTATCCGAACCGCCCTTCCACCTGACGCGTGAAAAAGTAGCGAAACCCCGCGCCGTAAGCCGCGCCGTCCTCAGATTGGGTTCCACCGGCCACCGAGACCCAGGTGTGGTCGTACCCCACTTTCCCATAAATACCCAGCCGGTTGGCAGGATCCAGGTAGTAGGTGGCAATGAGGGAAGCATCGGCTTCTGAGGAATGCCCGTTGACACCCAAGCCGGAAAAATTGCCCAGCGTGTTATAGGAAACCTCCCCGCCCCAGGTGATTCCGGCCCAGCGGGTAAAGTCATGCCCCAGAAAAACCCCGAATTCGTTTCCCGTATTCGTGGAAAGCCCATTCCCCAGCATCTGGGATTGGCCAGCAGTCACCCCGACATAAGTATCGGAGCCTGCCGCCATGGCCGCAGTGGAAAGCGCAAGGGGTAACAGTGCAACAATGATTGCTTGTTTCGACATAATGACCTCTGTGGTGTGAATGACTATTTGAAAGACACAACCACAGTGTTTTGGTTCGTAAAAAAAATGAAACGTTCTTCACTGAAATGCAACCAAGTGTGTTTGCCGCACTCTCCAACATTTGTCGAGCGCCGAAACCTGGCCGCGTGCCCCGTCCCAGTACGACCTATGGCACGCGGAGAAGGGACGGAAGATCAAAGTCAAGCCCGTAAAACGAGAGACAGTTTCAGCCTAGTCCATTTCAGAAGTTCACAATATTATTCAGGCTGTGCCGGTTTCAGCTGCTGCTTCTGCCAGTAACGCGAGCGTATGCGTGCCATCAGTCCGTTGGGAATTACGCAGGGAGCATTCCGTCTTTATCCGGAAACCCCAGCAGGTCTCCGGCCTGCTCTCCAGAAGGGAAAATCTACGACATCATGCAATCATTCTGCATTAAGGAGGGCGCCATGCACACCATCAAAACCGTCGGAAAAAGCGGCCAGATTTCCCTCGGAAAATCCCTGGCTGGGACGGAGTTCATCATGGAAGAATTGCCCGACGGCGATATGAAGTACGAAAAAAACTGAAGACCTTGAAAAAAATCAGGGGGCTCAGCCGGAACG
>JAKBAT010000118.1 GCA_021808815.1 Pseudomonadota bacterium | reverse complement strand
TGTCTGTTATGTAATAAACATCAAACGAAGCTGTCAGCTTGCGGCTCTTGAATACACTACCAATCTGGTAGTTCATGGTCTTTGCCGGTGTCAGGTAATTCTGCGGGGTGGTTGCAGCTGTGGCTGTGGCGGGATAGTAGAACGACCCGAACAACAACGGCGCTTGCATTCCGGCAGCCACTTGACCATAAGCAGACCAGTTGTTTGCAATGTAGTAGTGGACGTCGAGAGAGGGCAAAAACGATGACCAGGTATGAGAATAGGAAAGCGGGCCGCCAACCGTTTGATCCATTGCGGCGTTATAGGTGCGATTGAAGTCGTTCCATTTGACACCTGTCGTGACCGCCCATTTTTCGTTTGGACGCCATACGTATTCTGCGTAAGGCTGTATGGTGTTCATGGAACTTGTCTCAGACTGGAATGTGTTAAGAAGAGCACCTGACGGCCCTCCTGCTGATAAATCAACATTGTTAGTCCAGGACTGGTGCAATTGCCGGTCAAACCAAATTCCAAAATTAAGATCGTCAGTACTGAAAGTGCGCGTAGCCCGCAAAATATCACCGTAGGAAGTGTATGCGGTCAGCCCTGTCTGGCCTGGAACATCCGACCCAAGCATGGTCGCACCGTTGGGCGTAGAAAGGTTATACCCAGCTCCGGTCAGTGTTTGGCCTGAAAGGCCGTTGACATTGTTCCCGCCAACCGCGTTGTGGGCATAGGAGGTGGTGTAGACCTTGTTATCCAGCTTCCAGTTATCGAAGCGTGTCTGAAGACCTATATAGTCGAAGTTCGAGGTAAATTGGTCATTGTTGTAACCCATATAGGCAGTACTCTGCGGATTCTGGTTCAGGCCGTAATGGGTACCGTACTGACTGATCTCGCCTGCAGTTGCTCCAGGCGAAGCATTTTGAAAGGTGTTGTTCTGCATCGCCACTACCGTGATCGCGGTGTTTTCGCTCAGTGGCTTGATGAACTTGGCGAATATGTTATTGCGGCGTTCGTTGTTATTAGTCAGTACGCCATCTGTGGAATAATGGTTGTAGTCTATAAACCCGCTGGCATCACCGTAATTCTGCATCACGCCAGTATCAAACTGGAAGCCTTCCAGGCGTGAGTTGAAACTCCCGATCTGGGAGCGCACCGTGGAAGTGGGATCTGACAGCGGGTCGTTGGAGCGCAACGCAATAGTGCCGCCGTAAGTGGCATCGCCCACCGTACTGGCTTTTCCCGGGCCACGATCAACCGTGACTTCGCCCGTATCCTGCCCAAGGAAATAAGTGTTTACGTGATGCGTGAAGTCAGCACCATCAGCAAACGGAATGCCATCAAACGTAACGTTATACTGACCATCTGAGAAGGAACGCATGGTCAGCAAACCTTGGTCGTTTCCGCCCGCTCCATTGGGACTCACTGACCAGACGCCTGGTGCAATGGCGACGTTGTCCTGATAGGTCGAAGCAGCAGACTGTGTATTTTCGATGTAATTGCGAGAGATGACTGACTGTGGTTCCGTGGCAGTCAGTGAACCTTGGGTGGGGGCGTTAGCCGGGGCAGATTCCGTTTGTGGAATCGCTTCGTTGCTGTTTCCTTCACCGCTGGACACTGACCCGAGATCATAAGCGTACAGGGAAGTTGATGAGGCTCCCAGTACGAACATACTGAATAGAGCCAGTGTATGACGCTTCTGTTTACATCGTAAATTCATGGTTAGGTTACTTCCTCTCTTGATTACTTTGAAAATAGTTTTTTGCAGACACTTTTCTTGCTTTGTTTATCAAGTGGGGCAATATCCATTAACTCCGTGACTGGACGGTTACAGATCACCCATACCCTCGAACATTTACAATGTGTTACCTCTTGCGCATGTCACGCACAGGATCTGCTCAACAGATGGAATGATTAGAATGTTTGCCCATCGCTCCGAAAAAAGCGGTGGCTTTGGACACGAAGAAGACGAGAAGGCCGCCTCTAAGCGGATTGCAGCAGTAGGGTTGAACTGCGATGGACGGAAAAAAGGCCAGAAACCTTGATGTACCGGGTTATCTGGCCTTCTTTGGACTGCCTTGGATTGTTATCTGGTGCCGTGGAGAGGACTCGAACCCCCACGCCTCGCGGCGGCAGGACCTAAACCTGCTGCGTCTACCAATTTCGCCACCACGGCATACTCTTCGATTTTATCATTGCCACGGGACCGCCGAACACGATGTCCCTTGCAGGACGGATCAACCCTTTCCTCAGGACTGCCGACCAGTCCTGAAAACCGGGACATCAGGGCCCTGGAATATCCGGTTGACAGCCTCTCCCACCTGTTCTATCCCGTGCACCTGAATCCCTTCCACAGGAGAGCGTGGCTTGTTGGCTTTTGGAATCAGGGCATGCGTAAACCCCAGCTTGGCCGCTTCCTTGAGGCGTTCCTGGCCACGCTGCACCGGACGAACTTCGCCGGCCAGGCCCACTTCCCCGAATACCACCCACTTCTCGGGCAGGGGCCGCCCCCGCAGGCTCGATACCACTGCCAGCAATACGGCCAGGTCTGCAGCTGGCTCGGCAATGCGTACCCCCGATACCGCATTGACGAACACATCCTGGTCAGCACAGGAAATGCCGGCGTGACGGTGGAGCACCGCCAGCAGGAGCGCCAGCCTGTTCTGTTCGAGCCCAACCGACAGCCGCTTGGGCACGCCCATTTGCATGACATCGAGAAGCGCTTGGATTTCCACGACAAGCGGGCGGGTCCCTTCCAAGGTGACCGTAATGCAGGAGCCCGGCACCGGGGTCTCGTAATGGGACAGGAACAGGGCTGAAGGATTGAGCACTTCACGGAGCCCTGTTTCCATCATGGCAAACACACCCAGTTCATTGACAGCGCCGAAGCGGTTCTTGGTGGCCCGCACCAAACGGAATCGCGAACTGTTTTCACCCTCGAAATACAATACCGTATCCACCATGTGCTCCAGCACACGGGGCCCGGCCAGCGCACCCTCCTTGGTAACGTGCCCCACCAGTACCAGTACCGGACCGGCATTCTTAGCCAGGCGCGTGAGTTGCGCGGCACATTCCCGTACCTGGGACACGGACCCGGGTGCTGACTCGAACGCTGTGCTGTAGAGGGTTTGTATGGAATCGATCACCACCAGTTCCGGGCGATGGGTCTGAATGGCCTGCTGTATTTTCTCGAGCTGGATTTCGGAAAGGAGCGCCACTTTGCGGCAATCGATTTTCAGGCGTTGCGCGCGCGCCGCCACCTGCTCCGGCGATTCCTCACCGCTCACGTACAGCACCGGATGTTGCTGGCTGACCTGTGCCAGCGCCTGCAGCAGCAGCGTGGATTTCCCGATGCCGGGATCCCCTCCCAACAGCACCACGCCTCCCGGCACGAATCCTCCCCCGAGCACCCGGTCGAACTCCGACAGCCCCGAGCTCATGCGGCGAATGGTTTCAGCCCGGACATCTCCCAGCATCTGCACGGGACGGGTTTCATTCAGGGGAGCATAACGACCGGGCGCCCGTACTTCCTGGGCAGACTCCACCAGGGTATTCCAGGCCTGGCAATGGAGGCACTGTCCCTGCCATTTGGTGGATTGGCCCCCACATTCCGTACAGACGTAAATGATTTTGGCGCGGGCCACGGGATCAGTAATCGTTGCCCTGGAAATGACTTCCCGTCGCAAAATTCTCGAAACGGGTGTAATGGCCGAGGAATGTGAGACGCACGGTGCCAATGGGGCCATTGCGTTGCTTGCCGATAATGATTTCGGCAATGCCCTTGTCGGGAGAGTCCTCGTTGTAGACTTCATCCCGATAGATGAACAGGATCACATCCGCATCCTGCTCGATGGCACCGGACTCACGCAGGTCCGACATCACCGGCCGCTTGTTCGGGCGTTGCTCGAGGCTGCGGTTCAACTGGGATAGGGCCATCACCGGCACATGCAACTCCTTCGCCAGCGCCTTGAGGGAGCGGGAGATTTCCGAGATTTCCGTGGCCCGGTTTTCCCCCACGGAAGCCGCCGTCATGAGCTGGAGGTAGTCCACCACGATCAACCCCAGGCCGCCATACTGGCGATGCAGGCGACGCGCACGCGCACGCAGGTCCAGGGGGTTGAGTGCTGCCGACTCATCGATGTGGAGGGGAATTTCGCTCAGCTCGCCCATCGCCCGGGTCAGTCGACCGAAATCATCGCTTTTCAGGCGACCCGTACGGAGGTCCTGCTGGTTGAGGCGCCCATGGGCCCCCAGCAGTCGCATGGCCAATTGCCCCGAGGACATTTCCATGCTGAAGATGGCAACCGGCAGCTTGGTTTCCACCCCTACGTGTCCTGCGATATTAAGGGCAAGTGCTGTTTTCCCCATGGAGGGCCGGCCCGCGACGATGATGAGGTCTCCCTGCTGCAAGCCGGAAGTCTTCTCGTCCAGATCCACGAAACCGGTGGGCACACCCGTCACCGGGTCATGGTTTCCCGAACGGTACAGCTCGTCCACCCGTTCCACCACTTCCGCCAGCGGCTCCCGCAACGGCCTGAACCCCTGGGAAGCGCGCGCGCCCCGTTCCGCAATATTGAAGATTTTCGATTCCGCTTCGTCCAGCAGGGCACGGGCATCCCGCCCCGAAGGGGCGAAGGCGCTTTCCGTGATTTCAGTGCCCACCTGGACCAGACCCCGCATCAGCGCCCGTTCGCGCACGATTTCAGCATAGCGACGGATGTTGGCAGCACTGGGCGTGTTGTGCGCCAGCGCACCAAGGTAAGCCAGCCCTCCCACGATTTCCCTTCCGCCAC
>JAKBAT010000117.1 GCA_021808815.1 Pseudomonadota bacterium | reverse complement strand
GGCTGCAGCTTTTTTTGGGGCCATCCGAGTCCGCTCACCAGCAGGTCGGATAACTTCACCAGCGCTTTTGGAGCGCGGGGTCCGCTGGTTTCGATGTCGCCCCACCAGCGTCCTACCCAGCCGCGGAACCCTTTGTCGGTGGCGGCAGGAGGAGTTTCGAACGAGTCTGGATCGTTCATCCCGCTCTCCTGACCCTCCCTGCCTGGAGATCGGCAACCACTTGGTCACGGGGGCCGTCCGCCACAATGGTGCCGTGATCCAGCACGATGATGCGATTGGCCAGATCCACAAGACTGGAACGGTGGGTGGAGACAATCAGGGTTTTTCCTGGTGTCGAGCGCGTCACGAAACGGCCCAGCCGGACTTTGAATTCGCTCTCGGTCGTATAGTCCATGCCACTGGTGGGTTCGTCCAGCAGGAGCAGGGGGGGCTCCGTCAGGAAGGCCCTGGCAATGGCCACGCTTTGGCGCTGCCCTCCCGAGAGGTTTTCGCCGCGTTCCCCGATCATCATGTCAAACCCGCGCGGATGGCGGTTCACCATGTCCAGCAACCCGGCAAGCCCGGCCGCTGCCAGCACAGCCGAATCGTCCGCATAAGAGGCACCAAACACGATGTTTTCCCGCAATGTCCCGTAAAACAGGATGGACTCCTGGCTGACATAACCCACGTTGCGACGCAAGTCTGCCGGATCGATCTGACGCATGTCGATGCCATCCACCAGAACGGAACCTGCCTGGGGTTCGTAAAATCCCATCAGCAGCTTCTGGATCGTGGATTTCCCGGAACCCACTTTCCCCAACATGATCACCGTCTCGCCAGGCTCAATGCGAAACGACACGTTTTTCAACACGGCATCCCCATTGGGATACTTGAAGGTCACATCCCGGAATTCGATGTGACCTTTCAGTTCGGTACGATGGACGAACACGGACTCCGGAGGTCGCTCTACCGGCGTTTTCATCAGGCTGTTGAGGGGATCGAGAGAGGTACGCGCACCCTGGTACTGGATCAACAGCCCCGCAAGTTGGCCAAGTGGCGTCATGGCCCGCCCCATCAGCATGGTGCTGGCAATCATGCCCCCCTGGGTCAGCAAGTTCTCGTGAATGAGGTAGACGCCAGCAATAAGCCCCGCCACATTGACAAGCTGCTGGATCGTTTGCACGCTCTGGGTGGCGGACTGGGACAGTGCCCGCTGCTGGTTGGCCACTTTGGTCAGGAAGGCGCCCGATTTTTCCCAGTTGGCCTGTATCTGGCTTTCAGCGCCCAACGCCTTCACGGTTTCCATGGCAGCAAGCGTTTCCACCAGGGTGGCGCTGCGCTGTGCACCCGTTTTATAGGTGGTTTCGGCCAGTTCATGCATCTTGTTCTGGACGGCATAGACATAAATGCCCACCACGATGAAGCCAATGAGAGGAATGAACACCAAGGGCCAGGCAATCCAGAAGATCGCCGCGTAAAACAGCAAGGCAAACGGCATATCCACCAGGGTCATGACGGTGGCCGAGGCAATAAAATCCCGGATGATTTCGTAGGACTTGAGGGTTGTGGCAAACGCTCCCACCGATTCGGGACGGGCCATCATCTTGAGACCCAACACTCGTTCCATCAGCTGTGCTGACAACTGTACGTCGATACGGGCGGAAGCCTGGTCGATGAAATGTCCGCGCATCATGCGCAGCAGAAAATCGAGCGCCAGCAACAGTAACACGCTCAGCGCCAGCACCCAGAGCGTATCGACGGCAAAGTTGGGCACCACCCGGTCATACACGTTCATGGAAAACAGGGGCAGTGCGAGGGCAAACAGGTTGATCAGTAGCGCCGCCACCAGGGAATCACGGTAGGCCCGCCACTGCTGGGCCATCACCCCCCAAAACCAGTGGCGACTGTGCAGCTTGGCCACTTCTGGAATGCGCCGGTCATACCGGAAACGGGGGTGCAGAAAAATCACGACCCCGGTATACCGTGCCTTCAGCTCTTCCCGGGGCAGGTACACGGACAGCTGTCCGGTATTCGGTAACAGGACTTCCGCCTTGTCACTGGTGACTTCCCAGCCGAGCTGCACGCAGGCCTCATTGCCTTTGAGTAACAGGATCACCGGAAATTGGGCAGCTTCGATTTTGGCGAGAGGACGTCGCACCACCCGGCAATTGAATCCTGCCCGGTTGGCAGCACGTGCCACCAAAGCCGGCGTCAACCGGCCATTGGGCAAGGGCAGCCCAGCCGTCAGGGCGGCACGGGTACTGGCTCGCCCGTGGATACGGGATATTTCCAGCAAACAGTCGAGCAGCGGGTCATGAAGAAGCAAATCCTCCCGCAGTCCGGTACTGGATTGCGGCTCAGGGTGGGGCTGCCCAGAGGCCGATGGCGGCACGTCGTTCATAAACTTTCAATTATCGCACAGCCAAATCGCTCATACCTTCGTCCTTTTTGTATCCAGAGATTTCGGTTTTGACGGGGCGATTTCGGTGATGGGACTTTTTGTGCGCAGGTTTGTGCGTAGGGTCACGACCACCTGCATGTTGATGCTTGTGATGCGCCGGTCGGGAAGAGACGTGACGCGGCGCAGCAACCGGATGATCTGCCTCGGATACCGGCGCCTTGGTGTTCGAAACAGGGGGCTTTTCAGCCGGAGGGCCCGCAGGTGCCGCTCCCTCGGGCGATTTGGGCACGGGAATCGTGATCACTTCGGGGGCATCCTTTGCAGGTGGGGCCACTGGCGCAGGCGACGACTCCGATTTGGGCTGAGATGACGGCTTCACTGCCTTCTTGGGCACGGGAATCGTGATCACTTCGGGCGCGTCGTTACTCTTTTTCTGGGCAGGGACGGGTTTCACGGGCAAAGGGGCACCGACGCCCGGTACTCCCGGAGGCAGACTCCTGGTGGGAACCAGCTGTTGCCGGGCCGCATCAATCAGCTCGGCCTTTCGTTCCGGCAGGGAGGTGGCAGCCTCGGGAGGGCACCGTTCCGGCCTGTCGGTTGCCTCTGTCACCATTTCACTCTCGTTCAAGTCTTCTGCAGTCAGCCTGCTCAATCCCAGGGTATTCACCAGTTTCCCCATGCCGGCCAGGGTCTTGGCTGCATCGATGGCCCGGTCGTACACCGCGTTGACATAGGCCCGGTTGGCCTGGTACAGCTCATTGTTCGAATCCAGCAAATCCAGCAGGGAGCGCTGACCAATGTCGAACTGCTTCCGGTAAGCGTAATTGGCCCGCTCGATGGCCACCTTGCGCTGTTCCAACAGGGTCAACTGCTCCGTCAGGGTCCAAACACCGTGGTAGGCCAGGTCAACCGCCTGGCGCACGTCCCGGCAAGCCTTGTCCCGTCGGGAACGGGCTGCTTCCAGGTTCTCCACATACTGGTTCGCGCGGTTTAAGTCTGCCCCGCCGTTGAACAGGTTCCAGCTCAGGACCACCTGGGCTACCGCATCGCGGTTCGGCCCCAGCACACCCCCAACGTTCTGGCCCCGCGCCTCGGACAATACCAGGTCCAGCCGTGGCTGATACTTGCCGCGACGCTCGCTGAGATCGGCTTGCGCCGCTTTCACATTTTCCATGGCTGACAGGACCGCCGCGTTGTTGTCGATGGCAGAGGCAATTTGCGATTCGGCGGCCCTGGCCGGTATAAGCCGCACCAGCATCTCGGTCCCATCATTCGTACTTTCGCCTTTGGGCATTTCATTGACCAGTCGCAACAATCGGGCATTCACTTCGCTCACATTGGAGTTATCGGTCACCAGATTGGATTCACTGAGGGCAAGCCGCCCCTTGATTTGTTCCAGATCCACGGCGCGGCCTACACCGGCTTTCACTTTGAGATCGATTTTTTCAAAAACCACGCGGTGTGCGATGAAGTTCTCTTCAGACAACTTGTACAGGGCACGGTACCTTTCCAGATCAAAGTAGGCCTGGGCAGTCTCCAGCGCCGAATTCTCCATGGCATCCGACCATTCGAAGTAGCGGGCAAGCTGGACGTGATTCAGACGCTTCACTTCATCGTGGGTAATGAAGCCGTCGTACAACATCTGGGTGAACGTGAGTGTGGTCGTGTCCCGGTAGAAGCTGGAACTGATGGGCTGAAACTGCGCCAGCGGTGTGGTGAGGCGCTCATTGCCAGCATTGCTGGAAAGATCCACCCGGGGCATGTAACCGCCACGTGCCACGCGGATTTCCCGTGTTGCCGCATTGAAATCATGCCAGTGTGACAACACATCCGGGTTGGTGAGCATGGCTTTTTGTGTCAGTTCCCGCAACAAGTCTCCTTCGGCCGCATTTGCCACCGAAAGGATTTGCCACAGCGCACAAAACCACCAAAGCCCACGGTGCGTCATGTTAGGTTCCAATCATCATCTCGATATTTTTTCTTTTCACAATTGAAGTCAATGGGTTGCATCATACATTAAAAGTTTGAAAAAATGCGTGATTTCAGGTTTTAATGTAAATTTACCATCGATATTTAGAATGAGTTACAAATTTTCCATCAGTAAAAATAAATGGTTATGCCATTCCCAGTGCAACCGTGGCAACAGTTTCCATCTATGGACTATTTGTTTATTTTATTCAATAGGTTACAGACATGCCACCAGACAAGGCCACGCATCCCGAAATGCCTGGCTTGTGACACCTATGGTCGCTGGCTGCGCCATGATCACGGGGCAGGAGAGCCCCCTGTCACAAAAATGCGACGCGCAGGATTGACCGTGCAGGGGAATTCAGTGAAAAACGGTTCCCGCAGGAACCTGGAAATCTGCCTGGGGCTCGGCCGCATCGAAACCGGCA
>JAKBAT010000013.1 GCA_021808815.1 Pseudomonadota bacterium | reverse complement strand
CCTTGCTGCCCGGACCCGAGACGACCGCGACCGCCACCGAGGCTTTGCTGCAGGAAATCTACGAACGCGCCCTGGATGAACTGCTGCCGCCTGCCGCGAACAGCCTCCGCACCCAATCCGCCTATGAGGCCCTGGAGGAACAGGTGCGTCCCCAACTGTCCTCGAGAATCCACGAAGTGGCCACCTTGATGGGCACGGTACTGACCCTCTACCAGGACCTCCGCAACACCCTGGACAAGCTGCCGCAGTCCCGCGTTCCGGCCGGGCAGGCCGGGATCCGGAAGCATCTGGATTTCCTTCTCCAGAAAAACACTTTCCGGCAGAACGCCCTGGCGCGCTTGAAGCACTTTCCGCGATATCTGAAAGCCGTGCAGATGCGGTTGCAAAAACTGCCCCAGGATCCTGCCGGGGATGCGGAAAAAAACGCCCTCCTGGAACAGTTCGCCGCGGCATGGCACGAACGGGTGCGGACACAGGGAATGTCGGAAGGGCTGGAGGCTTTCCGCTGGATGATGGAGGAGTTGCATGTCTCCCTGTTTGCCCAGACCCTCAAGACCCCCATGCCCGTTTCTGTCCAGCGCCTGCAAAAACAGTGGGCAGCCTTGACCCACCAGGCAGCGGGTAATGGCGGGAGAAGGCTATAATCGTTTTTTTCGAAAAAGGAGCCTCTCATGCGTCTGCGAATCCTCTGGCTGTTATCCGCGCTTCTCGCCGCATTCTGCAACCCTTCCTGGGCAGACACCCCGCCGGCCCACCCCACCCGATCGGTCACCCTGGATGGCATGTCGCTGATCGACACGCAACAGGGCACCGGCCGTGCCGCACGGGACGGCGACATGGTGGTCGTGCATTACACGGGCTGGCTGTACGATCCCACCTCCCCTGGCAGCAAAGGCCGTAAATTCGACAGCTCCGTGGACCGGAACGACCCCTTCTCGTTCCGCCTGGGCACCGGGCAGGTGATCCGCGGGTGGGACAAAGGCGTTGTCGGCATGAAAGTGGGCGGAAAGCGCACCCTCGTCATTCCACCCGAGCTGGGATACGGCGCTCGTGGCGCGGGGAACGACATTCCGCCCAACGCCACGTTGTTGTTTGATGTGGAGCTTCTGGAAATCCGCTAGCCCGGATCGGCGACGCCGGATCCATCATCACGATTTGCGAGGAGGACACCATGTTCCGCACCTTGATCACGCTTGGATTTCTGGCCTGCACGTCCCTGACCTGGGCTGACACCCTCACGCTCGGGGCTTCCGTGCAACTGACGGGCCCCGTTGCCAACACCGGCCGCTACTACAAGGATGCCTACGAGTTTGCCGTGGAGCGGATCAATGCCAGCGGCGGCATCACGGTGGGAGGCGTGCATCACACCCTGGCCCTCAAGCTGCTGGACAACCAGTCCGACGTGAATCTGAGCGTGCGGCAATACGTGCAGTTGCTTTCCGAAGACAAGGTCAATCTGCTGCTCGGCCCCTTTGCCAGCAACTTCGTGCTGGCGGATTCCGCCATTTCGGAAAAATTCCAGGTTCCCATGGTGCAGGGCGGCGGGGCTTCCGACCAGATCTACAGCCGGGGCTACCGGTACATATTCGGTACCCTGCCACCCGCCAGCAACTATTTTGGGACCACCATCGACACGTTGCTCAAACTGACCCCCAAACCCTCCAGAATCGCCCTGCTGTACGCCGACGATGCCTTCGACGTTTCAGTGGCCCAGGGGGCCCGTGCGCAATTGTCCCAGGCAGGATTCCAGACCGTGATCGACGAACGCTATACCAGCAACACGTCTGATTTCACTTCCCTGCTTTCACGCATCAAGAGCAGTGCAGTGGAGGTCGTGCTGGTGGCGGGACACGAGACCGAAGCCCTCAATTTCATACGTCAGGCCAAGAGCCTGTCCGTCAGCCCCAAACTCTACGCGTTCACGGTGGGCGTCCCCAGCGCCGATTTTCGCCAGGCCCTGGGGAACGATGCCAACTACGCCGGTGGCATGACCGCGTGGCTGCCCAGCAAGTCCCTCAAGGATGCCTGGTTTGGCGATGCGGAGCAGTTTGCCCGTGCCTATCAGGCCAAATACGGCTATGAGCCCGATTACCACGCGGCTTCGGGAGTGGCCACGGTGGAAGCACTGGTGAGAGCCATCGAAGCGGCCAACAGCCTCGATCCCAAAAAAGTGCGCGATGCCTTGGCCCAGGTCAATTTCCCCAGCCTGTACGGCCAGATCAGTTTTGGCGCCACCGGCCAGATCAGCCTGCCCCAAACCATGATCCAGGTGCAGAACGGAAAAGTGGTGGCCATTTACGGCCCCGGCGGTTTCCTGGGGAAACTGCAGTATCCCATGCCTGCCTGGGGCAAACGCTAAGTGCTGCTGGCGCAGGTACTGCTGAACGGCGTACTGCTGGGTGGATTGTATGCCCTGATGGCAATGGGGCTGGCGCTGGTGTGGGGTGTCCTCAACATCGTCAACCTGGCCCACGGCGCCTTCATCATGCTGGGCGCCTACGTCACTTATTTCCTGTTCACCAAAGCCCATCTTGACCCCTTCCTCGCCTTGCCCTTCACGGCCCTGGTCCTGTTCTGCCTGGGGTACGGACTGCAAAGGGGATTGCTGAACCTGGTCATCCGCAGCCCCATGTTCAATACCCTGCTCATCACCTTCGGGCTGGAAGTGGTCCTCACCTTCCTGGCACAGACCGCCTTCAGTGCCGACTTCCGCACCATCAATCCCGACTATGCCGGCGCCAACTTCGAACTGGCGGGATTGACGGTACCGCAAGTGCAATTGGCCGCTTTTGTTGTCGCCACGGGCCTGAGCATCGGTTTGTGGGCCTTTCTCCTGCGCAGCCGCCCGGGACGTTCGATTCGTGCGGTGTCCCAAAACCTGCTTGCGGCCCAGCTCCAGGGCATCGAACCGCGACGCATTTACGCCCTCACCTTTGGCCTGGGCACTGCCCTGGCAGGCGTTGCCGGCGGGCTTTATGGCACCGTCTCCCAAATCAACCCCTACATCGGAGCTTCCCTCACCGCCAAGTCCTTCGTCATCGCCATCATCGGCGGGCTCGACAATCCGCTGGGCGTCATCGTCGGCGGCATATTCCTCGGCACGGCCGAACTGCTGACCGCCCTCTACATCGGTCCGACCTACACGGAAGTGGCGAGTTTCGGCATCCTGGTCCTCGTCCTGCTGGTGAAGCCCACCGGACTCCTGGGCAGGACCACGTGACATCCCCGGCACGCATCGTTCTGATCGCCCTGGTGGGCGTTCCGCTCCTGGTGGCAGTGCCCTGGATTGGCACCCCCGTGGTGGTGCAGTTCGGCATCAACATGCTGCTCATGGCCACCCTGGCCCAGGGATGGAACATCATCGGCGGGTACACCGGGTATTCCTCCTTCGGCAATTCCGTATTCTTCGGACTGGGTGCCTACGGTGTCGGCATTGCCATGGCCCAGTTCGACCAGCCCTTCTGGGCAGGCCTGGGTCTGGGGTTACTCCTGGCGGTGGGGTTTGCACTGGTCATCGGCCTGCCGGTCCTGCGGCTCAAGGGGCACTATTTTGCAATTGCCACGCTGGGACTCGCGGAAGTCGTCACGGCCATTGTCTCCAACATTCCCATTGCGGGACAGAATGTGGGGCTGGTGCTGCCCCTGCTCAAAAGTGACGTGCTGTTCTACGAACTGGCCCTGGGACTGCTCCTGTTGTCCACGCTCGTGGTGTTCTGGCTCTCGCGCAGCCGTTTCGGGCTGGGACTGATCGCCATCCGGGAAAACGAGGAAGCCGCCGCCGCCATGGGGGTATGCACCACGCGCTACAAGATCCTCGCCTTCATGCTCTCCGCGGCCCTCACCTCGCTCGCAGGCGGCATCAATGCCTACTACATCACGTTCATCGATCCGGCAGGCGCTTTCGACATCACCCTCAATGTCAAAATGATCATCATGGCAGTCTTTGGCGGGCCGGGCACTGTCCTGGGTCCTGTCGCCGGCGCCCTGCTGCTGTCCCTGGTGTCGGAAATCCTGTCCAGCAAAGTCACCAATATCGCCGGCTTCTTCTTCGGGGCGGTCATCATTGCTGCAGTCGTTCTCATGCCGCGTGGCCTTTCGGACCTGATACGGCAATTTCGCGGAACAGGGTGGCGTTACTTCCTGCAAAACATCCGGGACCACCGCCTTTGAACAGCCCGCCCCTCCTGCAGGCGCAGGGACTGACCAAACGCTTTCGCGGCCTGACGGCACTCCATGCGGTCAGCTTCGATCTGTACCCCGGTGAAATCCTGGGGCTGATCGGACCCAATGGCGCGGGCAAATCCACGCTGGTCAGCCTCATCAATGGCACCCTCGCGCCCACGGCAGGCACGCTGCACTTCGAGAGCCGACCCTTGCAGGGACTTCCCAGCCATCAGCGCGCCCACCTGGGCATTGGACGCACCTTTCAGGTCATGAAACCTTTTCCCGGCCTGAGCGTGCTGGACAATGTCTGTGTGGGCGCCCTGTTTGGGCGTGACGGGGGCGAACGCCAGCTGCCCGTTGCCCGCGAATCCGCCCGTCAGTGCCTGGATTTCGTGGGCCTCGGGCATCGTGCTGGGCAGCGTGCCGACGCACTGGGCGGGCCGGATCGCAAACGTCTGGAACTGGCCAAGGCACTGGCCATGAAACCCAAGCTGCTGTTATGCGACGAGGTCATGGCAGGGCTCAATCATGTGGAAATCGAGGAAGTGATTGAGGTCATCCGGAAAGTCCGTGCCCAGGGCATCAGCATCCTGGTGATCGAGCATGTCATGAAAGCCATCCAGAGCCTGTCGGATCGCCTCCTGGTCCTGCACCATGGCGAAAAAATCGCCGACGGCGTGCCGCGCGACGTCCTGGCCGATCCACGGGTGGTGGAAGCCTATCTGGGACGGCGCCGGTCATGACCGCGCCACTCTTGTGCGTGCAGGCACTCCAGGCCGGGTACGGGGAAATGATCGTGCTGAAGGAGGTCAGCCTGGAGGTGTACCCTGCCGAGATCGTCGCCCTGGTGGGGAGCAACGGGGCGGGCAAGACCACGCTGCTACGGGCCCTTTCCCACCTGCTTCCCTGGCAGGGTAATGTCATATTCGACGGGCAGTCCCTGCAGGATGTCCCGACGCACCGGCTGTTGACACGTGGGATGGTGCAGGTGCCGGAAGGCCGTCAGCTGTTCGATCGCATGTCCGTGGAAGAAAACCTGTTGCTGGGTACCTTGCCGGACATTTCCCGGCCGCGACTGCAGCAGCACCTGGAACAGTGCTACCAGCTGTTTCCGGTACTGGCCGAGCGCCGCAGGCAACTCGCCGGCAACCTCTCGGGAGGCGAACAGCAGATGTGTGCCGTTGCCCGCGCCCTCATGTCCGGCCCCCGCCTGGTCATGATCGACGAAATGAGCCTGGGGCTCGCGCCAGTGGCCGTGGACCGGCTGCTCGACACCCTGCAGGCGATACGGACCCAGGGCATCACCGTCCTGCTGGTGGAGCAGGACGTCCATGCGGCACTGCACGTGGCCGATCGCGCCTACGTCTTGGAGTCGGGGCACATCGTGCGCACCGGCAGCGCGGCTGCGTTGGCCGATGATCCCGAGGTACAGCGCGCCTATCTGGGGTTGTAGAACGTCCTCAACCGTGGCACACCACATGGACCCGGTACGGTCCATGGGCACCAATCACGATGGTCTGCTCGATGTCTGCCGTGCGCGACGGCCCTGAAACGAAGTTGACTGCGCGTGGCAGGCCTTCCCGCTCCGATGTCATGAGTGCCCAGGCCTCTTCCATCCCGGCCACGATGCGGGCCGCATCGAGCACGGCAATGTGGGTCTCGGGCAGCAGGCTGACCGTCGCCGGCGTGTCTGCCGCGCTCAACAGCATGAGCGTACCGGTTTCGGCGATGGCACAGAACGCGCCCGTCACGCCCACCAGGTCCAGCCCGTTCGCCTCCCGGGCCTGGAATGACAGTCCCGCTTCCTGCCAGGAAAGGGCCTGTAGTGCAGGCCATACCACTCCCGTAACCGGCAGGGCAGAGGCCTTCAGGTAACGGGCCACCGCCTGCGGCACCTCCGCCAGGGACGCCACGCGCTCCACGGTGGATCCGAGCTTCACGGACCGTTCGCAAAAACGTGCCACGAGATCCGTGGCGTCAAAGGAAGGACGGGGGCCCCGGGGGTTGCGGGCGATGTAGTCCGCAATCTGGGCACGCTCCGCGCCAGCTGCAGTGCCGGGCAGGCCCAGGCCTGACCTGATGCGGGCCAGGATGTTGTCGCGCGCACTCATGGGCGGGTCTCGCGATAGCGGTCGCGAAAAGTGCGCCCGGAAGGCGCAGGCATGTCACGACCATCGGTCCAGCCGTCCAGTCCGGGCAGGCGATGCAGCAACCCCTCCTTCCCCCCCATGCGATGCAGCAGGCGCACCGCCAGGCGCGTCATCCAGCCGTACAGGCGCGGGTGATCGGCGGCAAAGCGCCAGGCCCGGATAGCCCAACGTTCGTGCCAGGGACGCAGGCCAAGCCGGAATGATTTCTCCCGCAATACCCGCATCAGCTCCGGCAAGGGAATCTTGACCGGGCAGACCACCTGACAGGCACCACACAGGGTGGAGGCCTGGGGCAGGTCCAATGCATTTTCCAGTCCCACGTAGGACGGCGTCAGCACGGCTCCGATGGGCCCCGGATATACCCAGCCATAGGCATGGCCGCCGATGTTCTGGTAGACGGGGCAGTGATTCATGCAGGCCCCGCAGCGGATGCAGCGCAGGGCAAGTTGCAATTCGCTCCCAAGCAACCGCGAACGCCCGCTATCCACCAGGATCACGTGAGAGTGCTCTGGACCGTCACGGTCATGATCGCGGCGTGGTCCCGTCAGCACAGACACATAGTTGGTGATGGACTGGCCGGTGGCAGAACGGGTGAGCAGGCGCAGCACCGTGGAAAAATCGTTGAGGGTAGGCAATACCTTCTCGATCCCCGTGATCGCCACATGGACCCTGGGAAGCGTCGTGACCATGCGTCCGTTCCCCTCATTGGTCACGATCACCACAGAGCCGGTTTCCGCAATCAGGAAATTTCCTCCCGAAATGCCCATGTCCGCTGAAAGGAAATGAGGACGCAGCTGTTCACGCGCTTCGCGGCACAGGGCCGGAATATCGGTCTGCAGGGTGGTGTGATGCTTTTCGGAAAACAGCTGGGCCACTTCCTCCACGCTTTTGTGGATGGCGGGGGCGATGATGTGCGAGGGCGGTTCCTCCGCCAGCTGCAGGATGTATTCCCCCAGATCCGTTTCGATCGCCGCCATGCCGGCGGCCGCCACCGCCTCGTTGAGGCCGGATTCCTCGCTCACCATGGATTTTGACTTGACGATTTTCTTCACATGATGGGCACGGGCAATGTCGATCAGGATCCGGTTCACATCCTGCGCGGTTTCCGCCCAGTGCACCTGTGTGCCGCACGCCATCGCCCGTTCTTCGAAGGCCATCAGGTAACTGTCCAGATGGGCAAGGCTGCGGTCCCGGATCGCCGCTGCCGCCGTGCGAATGGCCTCGAGATTGTCCACTTCCAGCATGGCGATGGCACGTGCCTGGGAAAAACGGCCGCCAAAGCGTTTCATGTTGTGCTGCAGGCTGGCATCCACCAGCTTGTGGCGCACGTTGCGTTTGAACAGGGAGGAAGTGAGTTGCATCAATCCTGTTCCGGTTCCGGTCCAGCCAGTACTTCGGCCACATGCAACACGCGGGTGCGTCGGTCTCCCAGCCGGCGCAGCCGGCCTTCGATATTGAGCAGGCAACCCAGATCCCCTCCCACGATGGCATCGGCCTGCGTGTCGAGGGCATCGTGGCATTTGTTGTCGGCCATGCGGGTGGCGATCTCGCCCAACTTGATGGAAAACGTCCCGCCAAATCCGCAGCACAATTCGGGTTGGCTCATTTCCTTCAGGTGCACACCGGGAATCCGTGCGAGCAGGCGGCGAGGCTGCGTCTTGACCCCGAGTTCCCGCAATCCGGAGCAGGAATCATGGTAGGTGATGGTGCCCCGGTAAGGGCTGTCCAGACGCTCCACCTTGAGAACGTTGGCCAGGAAATCGGTCAGTTCGAACGTCCTCGCGGATAATGCGTCCAGGCGTTGCTGCAGGGCTGGGTCTTCAGGAAAGAGCTGGCTGTAATGGCAACGTATCATGCCTGTGCAGGAGCCGCTGGGGGCCACCACGTAATCGAAGGACTCGAAGGTGCGGAGAAAACGCCGTGCCATGGCCCGGCCGGATTCCCGATCCCCGGAATTGAAACCGGGCTGGCCACAACAGGTCTGGTCGGGAGGCACCACGACAACGCACCCTGCCTGTTCCAGCAACTTCAGGGTGGAAAATCCGATACGGGGCCGCATCATGTCCACCAGGCAGGTGACGAATAGTCCGACTTGCATCCGATGCTCCCGAAGCTGTCAGAGTTGTCCGACAGTCACCTGGTGATTATGCGCTTCCAGCCATTTGCGGACACGGGTGGCATCATTGAAACGGGCATGATGTCCGTGCGCATCCAGCAACACGATGACCATGGGGTGGCTGTTGATGATGGCCTGCATCACCAGGCACTGGCCGGACTCGTTGATGAATCCGGTCTTGGACAATCCGATGTCCCAAGCCTGATTGGCCACCAGCGGATTGGTGTTGTGAAACGTCATGGCCCGCCCATGCACCCCGACTGGCACCATCACGGAGGCCATTGTGGTGATTTCATGGATGAGGGGATATTTGCTGGCCGTCTCCACGAGGATGGCCAGATCGCGCGCCGTGGACACATTGCCCCCATTCAACCCGCTCGAATCCTCGAAATGGGTGTTTTTCATGCCCAGACGTTCGGCTTCCGCATTCATCTGCGCCACAAAGGCGCGGGTGCCTCCCGGATAGGAACGTCCGAGGGCAGTGGCGGCACGGTTTTCCGATGCCACGAGGGCCATGCGCAGGAAGTCGAGGCGGCTGGCCTGTGCCCCCACCCGCAGATGCGAATGGGTAAAGCGCAACGTGTCCATGTCCTCTTCCGTGACCGTCAACGGCTCCTGAAGGTTCTGCCCCGTTTCCAGGACCACGAGGGCTGTCATGAGCTTGGTGATGGAGGCGATCGGATGGATGGGATCAGGATTCTTGGAATACACCACCTGTTGGGTGGTCTGGTCGATGACCAATACGGTGGACGCCGTCAGGGCCATCTGGGAAGACGGGAGGGCATGCCGGTGCAAATGATGTCGGGCCGCCTGGGCGTCCGGAATGGCCAGGGCCGTGACGATGCCCAGGACACAAAATAGCCGGACTGTGCTGTCATGGATTTTCTTCATCGACTCCTCACAGCTTGTTTAGCTGGAACAATACTATAGAATCAGCTGCTTACGCAACATTATTCTGCTTTTGCTGCAAGATCCACATACGGGCGTACTGACCTTGGGCCGCCAGCAGTTCCTCGTGGCGCCCGCGCTCGACGATACGACCGTCCACCATGACCAGAATCAGGTCTGCATCCACGATGGTCGAAAGACGATGGGCAATCACCAACGTCGTGTGATGGCGGGCAATGGAGGCCAGTTCTGACTGGATATCCTTTTCCGAGTGGGAATCCAGTGCGGAAGTCGCCTCGTCAAACACCAGGATCTGGGGATGCTTGAGCAGCGTACGTGCAATCGCCACGCGTTGTTTTTCACCGCCCGACAGTTTGAGGCCCCGTTCGCCCACCTGGGTATCGTAGCCGTCGGGCAGGTGCTGGATGAAATCGTGGATGTGGGCGGCCTGTGCAGCCCGGATCACGGCTTCGCGCGTGGCTTCGGGGCATCCATAGGCAATGTTGTAGTACACCGTGTCATTGAACAGCACGGTATCCTGGGGCACGATCCCGATCGCGTTGCGCAGGGAGCGTTGGGTGACGCTGCGAATGTCCTGGCCATTGATGAGGATGCGTCCTCCATTCACGTCGTAGAAACGGAACAGCAACCGGGACAGGGTGGATTTGCCGGCGCCGCTGTGACCCACCACCGCCACCTTGTGGCCTGGCGGAATCTCAAAGTCCACCTGTTTGAGGATGGGGCGGCGCGCATCATAGGAAAAATCCACCTGTTCGAAGCGGACGGCGCCCTGCCCCACATCCAGTACCGTGGCATCAGGCCGGTCGCTCACCTCCGTATGCACGGTCAGCAGGCGAAACATGCGATCCATGTCCGCCAGGGCCTGTTTGATTTCCCGGTAAATCACCCCCAGGAAGTTGAGCGGAATATAGAGCTGCAACAGCAGGGCATTGATCAGGACCAGATCCCCCACCGTCAGGCGCCCCTCCAGGACACCCTGCGCGGCACGCATCATGAGGGCAATCGAACCGACGCCGATGATCAGGCTTTGCACCGCATTGAGCGCCGCGAGCGATGTCTGGCTTTTGACGGAGGCCGCTTCCCACTTCTCGAGATTCTCATCGTAGCGCTGCGCTTCCCATTCCTCGTTGCCAAAATACTTGACCGTCTCGTAGTTCAGCAGGCTGTCGATGGCACGCGTATTCGCACGCGAATCGAGTTCGTTCATGCGACGCCGGAAGGAAGTCCGCCATTCCGTGATGACGATGGTGAGGGCAATGTAGATCACCAGGGTGATGAGCGTGATCAGCGCAAACCACAGGTCATATTTCCACCCCAATATGACCCCCACCAGCAGCATTTCCACCAGGGTGGGCAAGATGCTGAACAGCGTGAAACGCATGAGGCTTTCGATCCCGCGCGTCCCCCGCTCGATGTCCCGCGACATGCCACCGGTCTGTCGTTCCAGATGAAAACGCAGGTTGAGCCCATGCAAATGGCGGAACACGGACAGTGCAATGCGACGGATCGAACGCTGGGTCACTTTGGCAAATACCCCGTCGCGCAGTTCGTTGAACAGGGTCGTGGAAAACCGCAATACGCCATAACCCAGGATCAGCAGCACGGGGATTGCCAGCAGTGCCTGCCGGTCCTCCAGGCGATCGATGATGGCCTTGAGCACCAGGGGCACTCCCACATTGGCCAGTTTGGCGACGATCAGGCAAAAGAATGCCAGGGCCACACGCCCCTTGAACTCCATGAGGTAGGGAAACAGGCTGCGAATCGCCTGCCAGTCACCGGCAGTAAACCGGTGGGGGGACAGCCCGTCAGCAGGTTTCGGGGGGGCATGGTGACGCATGCATCACTCCTCAGCCATCATGCGGGTTGGGTGCAGGCGTTGATCGGCCGTGACTTCGCATACCCCCAGAAAGCAGGCGTCCGGGCCATATACCCGGAAGCGCTGTCCCGGTGCATCCTCCAATCCGGGCATCACCGTTCGGCCATGCTGGACATCGGCACTGTGGGCCGGATTGAGTGCCAGGCGCGGCATGTGCTGCAACAGGGCATCCACGGGCTGGAGCAGGCCATCACGTTCATGCAGGGACAAACCTTCCAGGGTTTCCAGGGAAGTGGCGGCCGACAACGCGAAGGGGCCCGCCCCGGTGCGGTTCAAACCGCTCAGGTATCCGCCACATCCCAAGGCCGTACCGATGTCTTCCGCCAGGACGCGGATATAGGTTCCCTTGCTCACGGTCAGGTCAAGCGTCAAGGTCTGGCCGTCCCAATCGAGCAGACGCTGTTCCAGGACCTCGATGGCACGCGGCTCGCGGGAAATGGTGGTCCCCTCGCGGGCATAGCGGTACAAGGGCTTGCCATCCACCTTGAGCGCCGAATGCATGGGGGGGCGCTGCATCAGCGGGCCCCGGAAGCGTTCCAGTACCGACCGGAGCAATGCTTCATCCCCGGTGAAGGGGCACTGCGGCACAATGGCGCCTTCGCCATCGCCGGTGGTGCTGGTAAACCCGAGGCGGATCCGGGCTTCATAGCGTTTGGGCGCATCCAGCAACCAGCCGGAAAACTTTGTCGCTTCCCCCAGGCATATGGCCAACAGACCGGTGGCATGGGGGTCGAGGGTGCCGGTATGCCCGGCCTTGCGTGCCGCAAAGAGGCGGCGCACCCGCTGCAGGGCCGCATTGGAAGAGAGCCCGAAAGGTTTGTCCAGCAAAAATACCCCGGTGATATGGCGTCTCGCTTCAGGAGGAATGGGGGTGTTGGGCATCCGAGGCGATCGCTTCGTCGATCAGGTTGGAAATGGCCATGGCCCGGTCCAGCGTCTGGTCTTCAAGAAAATGCAGTTGGGGCATGGTCCGCAGGGACAGGCGCCGTCCCAGCTGGCGTCTCAGGAAACCGGCGCCTTCCCGCAGGGCCTCCAGGGAACGCCCCAGCGATTCCGGGCCCTGCAACGACGTCACGTATACCTTGGCATGGGCGTAATCGGCCGAGACTTCCACTGCCGTCACCGTGACCATCCCGACACGGGGGTCCTTGATTTCGCGTCGTATCAGATCAGACAGGTCTTTCTGGATCTGGTCGCCAATGCGACGGCTGCGCGGGAATGTCGACAAGATGCCTCCGTTTAGAGCGTTCTCACCACTTCCACGACTTCGAACACTTCAAGCTTGTCGCCCACCTGGATATCGTTGTAGTTCCGCAGGGACAACCCGCATTCGAATCCGGATTTCACTTCACGCACATCGTCCTTGAAACGCTTCAGGGAGTCCAGTTCGCCCGTGTAAATGACCACGTTGTCACGCAGCAGGCGCACGCCGGCACCCCGTTTGACCACCCCTTCCAGAACATAGCATCCCGCCACCGCGCCGACCTTGGAAATGCGAAACACTTCCCGGATTTCCACGAGCCCCGTCACGTTTTCCTTGCGGTCCGGCGTCAACATGCCCGAAAGCGCCGACTTGACCTCATCCACCACGTTGTAAATGATGTCGTAGTAACGCACGTCAACGCCACTCGAAGCGATCAGCTTGCGTGCCGTGGCATCCGCGCGCGTGTTGAAACCCACGATCACGGCCTTGGAAGCCAGGGCCAGGTTCACGTCCGATTCGGTGATCCCCCCCACGGCAGCATGCACGATATTGACACGCACTTCGTCGGTGGAAAGTTTCTGCAGGGACTGGATGAGGGCTTCGTAGGATCCCTGTACGTCCGCCTTGATGATCAGCGAGAGGGTTTTGACTTCCCCCTCCGCCATCTGCTCAAACATGTTTTCCAGCTTGGCCGCCTGCTGTTTGGCCAGTTTCACGTCACGGAACTTGCCTTGACGGAACAGGGCGATTTCACGTGCCTTGCGTTCGTCGTTGAGCACCATCACGTCTTCGCCGGCCACCGGGACTTCCGTCAGCCCCTGGATTTCCACGGGAATCGAGGGTCCTGCCACGTCAATGGCATGGCCCGCTTCATCCATCATGGCCCGCACGCGGCCATAAGAAGCCCCCGCCAGCACCATGTCGCCACGGCGCAATGTGCCGGATTGCACCAGCACGGTGGCGACCGGCCCCCTTCCCTTGTCCAGGCGGGCTTCGATCACGATGCCCTTGGCCGGGGTGTTGCGCGGCGCCTTCAATTCCAGCACTTCCGCCTGCAGCAGCACCGATTCCAGCAGGGCATCGATGCCTTGCCCGGTCTTTGCCGACACCTGAACAAACTGTGCGTCACCGCCGTATTCTTCCGGCAACACGCCGTGCGCCACCAGCTCACTTTTGATGCGATCGAAATTGGCTTCAGGCTTGTCGATCTTGTTGACGGCAACCACCACCGGTACCTGTGCCGCCTTGGTATGGTGGATGGCCTCGATGGTCTGGGGCATGACGCCATCATCGGCCGCCACCACCAGAATCACGATGTCAGTGACTTTTGCGCCCCGCGCCCGCATGGCCGTAAAGGCTTCATGGCCCGGGGTATCGAGGAACGTCACCATGCCACGGTCCGTCTGCACATGATAGGCGCCGATGTGTTGCGTGATGCCCCCGGCTTCACCGCTGGCGACCCGTGTCCGGCGGACATAGTCCAGCAATGAGGTCTTGCCATGGTCCACGTGGCCCATCACGGTCACCACGGGTGCGCGCGGCTCGGGAATGGCATCTCCATGCTCCTGACCCGTTTCGGCCAACAGCGCTTCGGGATCATCCAGCTTGGCCTGTTTGGCCACGTGCCCCAGTTCCTCCACCACGATCATGGCCGTTTCCTGATCGAGCACCTGATTGATGGTCACCATCATGCCCATTTTCATCAAGGTCTTGATGACTTCTGCGGCCTTGATGGCCATTCTCTGTGCCAGCACGCCCACCGTGATGGTTTCCGGCACCAGCACCTCATGCACGATGGGGTCGGTGGGCGCAGAAAACGCATGCGCCATGGGTTCATGTTTGGCATGCTTGGCATGGCGTGCTTTGGGGTCGCGCCATGCCGTGGAACTCCCCGCCTCACCACGGGTTTTCAGGCCACGACGCTTGTTGCCGTCCTCCATCCATGTGGTGGGCTTGTCTGTCTTTTTCCCGGGCTTTTTCGCAGCCGTCTTTTCATCGGGTTTGGCCGCAGGCCGGTGCAGCGTCCCGCTTTTCTCGCCACTTCCCTTGGGCGCCGTCTTTTCGGTCTGGGCGCGTGCCGTGGCAGCCCGCGCTTCTGCCTGCACTTTTTCTTCCGCTTCCTTCTTGGCACGCAGGCGAGCCTGCTTGTCCTGGGCATCGGCAGTCTGCCGGGCACGCAGCTCGGCCTGGCGACGTGCCTCCTGTTCCCGCAGGGTGCGCTGTGACTCGTCGATGGAGCCGGAAGGGGCTGCGGCTGCCGCCGGTTCCAATTCCTCGGATTGCACCTCGGGTTCTGCAACCGGAACCGGCTCCGGTTCCAGCGCCATCACCTCGGCAACCGGCTCTGACACTGCCACCATCACGTCCTGTTCGGCCACCGTTGCCAGCGCTGCCACTTCCTCCGGCGCGCTTTCTTCCACAACAGCCCCTGCTTCCACCATGTCGCGTTTGACCAGGACACGCTTTTTGCGCACTTCCACCTGAATGGTGCGTGCCCTGCCCGTGGCACTGTCCGCTTTCTTGATTTCGCTGGTCTGCTTGCGCGTCAACGTAATGCGCGTCTTGGGCTCGGAACGGCCATGCTGCTCGCGCAAATGATCGAGCAACTGGGCCTTGTCCTTTTCACTGACGCCATCCGCCGCCGCAGCTTTGCTGACACCCGCAGCCCGGAGCTGCACCAGCAACGTTTCAGGCGTCACCTTCAGTTCTGCTGCAAAATCGGCTACTGTTGCTTTCGCCATTCAAATTCTCCGAATCCCTCACTCGAACAAGGGTGCGCGGGCCGTCATGATGAGTTCACTGGCCCGTTCCATTTCTATGCCCGTCAGCTCGGACAGCTCGTCCACTGACAGGTCGGCCAAGTCCTGTACCGTTTTGATGCCTTTTGAAGCCAGCAACAGGGCGGTATCCGAATCCATGCTGGCCATGCTCTGCAGATCCTCGGCCGCATTTTCCACCTGTTCTTCCGATGCGATCGCCTCGGTCAACAGGGCATTGCGTGCGCGGCTGCGCAATTCATTGACCGTATCTTCGTCGAATGCCTCGATCTCCAGCATTTCGTTCTTGGGAACGTAAGCCACTTCCTCCAGGGAACTGAATCCCTCCTGGATGAGAATGTCGGCAACTTCCTCGTCCACATCCAGACGCTCCACGAACAGGTTGCGAATTGTCGAGCTTTCCGCGGCATCCTTCTCCTGCGCCTGGTCTTGCGTCATGATGTTGAGCGTCCATCCCGTCAACTCGGAGGCAAGGCGCACGTTCTGTCCGTTGCGCCCGATCGCCTGGGCCAGTTGCTCTTCATCCACCACCACATCCATGCTGTGGGCATCCTCGTCCACCCGGATGGAATTGACTTCAGCGGGCGCCAACGCATTGATGACGAATTGCGCCGGGTCTTCAGACCAGAGAATGATGTCCACGCGTTCGCCGCCCAGTTCTGCCGTCACTGCCTGTACCCGGGAACCCCGCATGCCCACGCAGGTGCCAATGGGGTCCAGCCTGCGATCATTGGATTTGACGGCAATCTTGGCCCGGATGCCGGGATCCCGTGCTGCCGACTTGATTTCCAGAAGGCCTTCCTCGATCTCGGGAACCTCCAGTTCAAACAGCTTGACGATGAATTCGGGCACCACCCTTGACAGGATCAGTTGGGGGCCGCGGCCACCGCGCTCGACCCGGGAAAGGTAACCGCGCACGCGATCGCCGCTGCGCAGGTTCTCGCGCTGGATCATCTGATCGCGGGGCAGCAAGGCCTCGATGCGCCCCGATTCGATGATGGCATTGCCCCGATCCAGCCGCTTGACGGTTCCCGTCACCAGGCTTTCCTTGCGATCGAGGAAATCATTGAGAATCTGCTCGCGTTCGGCATCGCGGATTTTCTGGAAAATCACCTGTTTGGCGGCCTGGGCCCCGATGCGTCCGAAATCCACCGGCTCCAGGGCCTCTTCGATCACATCACCCGGCTGGACATCCGGGTTGCGTTGCACGGCCTGGGACAACGGCATTTCCTGGAATTCCGACAGCCAGTCGGCATCATTCACGACACGCCATACCCGGTAGGAATTGAAATCGCCCGTTTCCCGATCGATCTGGACCCGCACATCGATATCGTCTTCCCCATGCTTTTTCCGGGTCGCCGAAGCCAATGCCAGTTCCAGCGCAGCGAAAACGATGTCGGGGTCGACATTTTTCTCCCGGGCCAGCGCATCCACCAGCATGAGCACTTCCTTACTCATAACGCCTCCAATCAAATCTCCGGAATGAGGTTGGCACGGTCAATGCCCGAAACCTCCATTTCAATGGCCAGACCATCCGCGTCCAGCGTGAGCTTGTCACCTGACACGGACACAATGCGACCGACGAAATTGCGCTGACCAGCCCTGGGCACACGCAAGCGCACCTTGATCTCTCGCCCGGCAAACCGTTCAAAATCGGCCGTCTTTTTCAGGGTGCGATCCAGTCCCGGAGAGGAAATCTCCAGTCGGTCATAATCGATGCCTTCCACCGCAAACAAACGACTCAGCTGATGGCTGACGGCCGCGCAATCTTCCACGCCCACGCCTGCCGGCGCGTCGATGAACACACGCAGCAGCCCACGCCCGGCCCTTTCGAAATCGACAAATTCATATCCCAGGCCGGTCACGGTTTTTTCAATCAGCCCTGAAATATCTTTCACAGCAACACCTTGGTCAGGCCTCAAGAACAAATAAAAAATGGGCTCAAGGCCCACTTTTCCTGCAACTTCTTTATCCAGCTTTACATTATAAGCTATTTCTGGACCAACTGTCCAGAAAATGCGTGCCCCAACTCACCCCAAAACCCGTGACATCGCTCCCTGCGGCACCCAGCCCGCCCTCGTTGCGCGACGCAGACAGATCCATATGCAGCCAGGGGCACCCTTCTGTAAAACGGGACAGGAAACGCGTTGCCAGAATGTGGTCGGCTGCGCCTTCCGCCGTGCACTGCTTGATGTCGGCAATTTTGCTGTCGAGGGCAGCATCGTAGTCCGGCGCTGATGGAAACACCACCACCCGCTCTCCGGCTGCCTCGCCTGCTGCCACCGCCAGTTGCGCCAGAGATGCGTCCGTGGCAAAGACACCGCTGTAGCGGCTGCCCAATGCCGTATGCATGCTGCCTGTCAGGGTGGCAAAGTCCAGGATCAGGTCGGGGCGGGAACGCGCTGCCAGTGTCAGCGCATCGGCCAGCACCATGCGCCCCTCCGCATCGGTATGCACGATTTCAATGGTGGTGCCGTTCAACGCCTGCACCACGTCATTTTGCTTGTAGGCCCGGGGACTGATGTGATTCTGTGCCAGGGCAAGCCAGCATTCCACCTCCAGCGGCAGGCGCAAGCGGCTGATGGCCGTCAGGATGCCCAGCACCACCGCCGAGCCGTTCATGTCCTCGTGCATGCCATACATGTAACGGGCCGGCTTGAGATTATGTCCTCCCGTATCAAAGCAGATGCCTTTGCCCACCAGGGCGACGCGCTTGCGCGCCCGCGGCCCGCGAAAGCGCACCTGCACGATGGCAGCATCTGCCTCTGCACTGCCCTGGGCAACCGCCACAAAGGCGCCGGCCCCCATCGCCTTCAAACGTGCGAGCGGATACTCCGAGACGCGCCAGCCCTGGCGGCGTGCCAGATGGCGGATCAGGCGGCGGTAGGCGTCCGGCGTGAGTGTATTGGCCGGCAACACGGTCAGGGCCCGGGTGAGCGCGTTGCCTTCTGCAACAGCCCTTGCGGCTGCCAGGCGCACCGCCTCCAATGCCACACCCTGCAGCCACATGGTGCGCACGGGCGGCTTGGCGGCCCGCTTCAGGGAAGGCAGGGAGACGCTGTTGATCCAGGCAACATAGGCCACCTGGCCGGCCTGCGTGGCGGCTGCCGTGCCTGTCAGGCACAGCCCCAGGGCCAAGGGATGTTCTTCCAGGAGCGGCTTCAACCCGTTGCACAACAGGGTCTGGTACTGAAACGGCGCCTGGCGGGCATCGATCCAGACCCAGGACACCAGGCGCCCATCCTCGAGAGAGGCTGTCACTGGGGTCTTCTGCAACGATTCCATGGGTTCCCCGCGCCGCCCGAGGATGTCCTGCAGCCGTGAGAAGCCTGGAACCTCGCGTGCCGTGGGGGGTGCGGTCAATACCACCAGCACGTGGCGCGCCGGCATTGGCCAAGCATTGCCCCGTAGCGTCGTCACTGGCTTGAGCACGGGAAGGGAAAGGGCGGGGAGTACCCGTTCCAGGGCGGTACGTGTTGGCATGAAAGGCAGTGTCCGGTGTCGGTTTCCGGGAATGTTATCATGCGCCCATGCAATCCTACTTACAGTTCGTGCAGCACATTCTCGACAACGGCACCCGCAAAACCGATCGTACCGGCGTTGGCACCTTGAGCCTGTTTGGATATCAGATGCGATTTGACCTGGCTGCCGGCTTTCCGTTGCTGACCACCAAAAAACTTCACTGGCCTTCCATCGCGCATGAGCTGATCTGGTTTCTCTCGGGAAATACCAACATCGACTACCTGAAGCAGCACGGCGTCAGCATCTGGGATGAATGGGCAGATGCGGAAGGGGAACTGGGACCGGTTTACGGCAAGCAATGGCGTCGTTGGGAGAGCGCTGACGGACGGGTCATCGACCAGGTTTCGCAGGTCCTGGATCAAATCCGCACCCAGCCCGATTCACGACGCCTGATTGTCTCCGCCTGGAACGTGGGTGAACTGGAGCATATGGCGTTGCCCCCGTGCCATCTGCTTTTCCAGTTTTATGTCGCAGGGGGCCGGTTGTCCTGCCAGCTCTACCAACGCTCCTGCGACGTCGGCCTGGGGGTACCGTTCAACATCGCCTCCTACGCGCTCCTGACGCACCTGATGGCGCACCAGTGCGGACTTGCGCCAGGCGATTTCGTCTGGACCGGGGGGGACTGCCACATTTACCTCAATCACGTGGAGGCGTTGCGCCAGCAACTCACGCGCACGCCCTACCCCTTGCCCCGGCTGACATTGCTGCGCAAGCCGGATTCCCTGTACGACTACCGTTTCGAAGACATCCGGATCGACGGCTACCAGGCCCATCCGCACATTGCCATGCGGGTGGCCGTGTAAACCTTCCCAACGAAGGTCAGTGCACGGTTTCCGCCTTGGTTTCCTCGTCAAAATTGAGCGTGATCTCGGCGTCTGCATCCACGTCGATGGTGACTTTCCCGCCCGACACCAGCCGGCCAAACAGCAGTTCGTCCGCCAGCGCCCGACGTATCGTGTCCTGAATCAGGCGGGCCATGGGACGGGCTCCCATCAGCGGATCGAAGCCCTCCTGGGCCAGGTACCGGCGCAGCGCCTCGGTAAAGGTGGTTTCCACGCGTTTTTCATGCAGCTGGGATTCCAGTTGCATGAGGAACTTGTCCACCACCTGCAAAATCACCTGCTGGTCCAGCGGTGCAAAGGAAATGATGGCGTCGAGCCGGTTGCGGAACTCGGGCGAGAACATCCGCTTGATGTCCATCATTTCATTTCCCTTGCGCTCGGGCGGCATGAACCCGATGCCGGCTTTCGTCAACGCTTCCGCGCCGGCGTTGGTGGTCATGATGATGGCCGTGTTGCGGAAATCCGCCTTGCGTCCGTTGTTGTCGGTCAGCGTGCCATGGTCCATCACCTGCAGCAGGATGTTGAAAATGTCCGGGTGCGCCTTTTCGATTTCATCGAGCAGCAGGACCGAATAAGGGTGCTTGGTAATGGCTTCCGTCAACAGTCCGCCCTGGTCGAAACCCACATACCCGGGCGGGGCGCCGATCAAACGCGATACGGCGTGGGATTCCATGTATTCGGACATATCGAACCGGATGAGCTCCACCCCGAGGGTATACGCCAGCTGGCGGGCCACCTCCGTTTTCCCCACTCCCGTGGGCCCGGAAAACAGGAATGAGCCGATGGGCTTTTGCGGGTTGCCCAAACCGCTGCGCGCCATCTTGATGGCGGCGGCCAGGGCATCGATCGCCTTGTCCTGTCCAAAGACCACTGCCTTCAAGTCGCGGTCCAGCGTTTTCAGCGCATTGCGATCGGTGTTCGATACGTTGCGTGCCGGGATGCGTGCGATCTTCGCCACGATTTCCTCGATGTCACCCTTCCCGATCACTTTGCGCTGGCGCGATTTGGGCAGGATGCGCTGGGCAGCGCCTGCTTCATCGATGACGTCGATGGCCTTGTCGGGCAGGTGCCGGTCATTGATGAACCGGGCCGACAGTTCGGCCGCGCTGGACAGCGCCGTCTCGCTGTAACGGACACCGTGGTGGCTTTCGAAGCGGGATTTGAGCCCCCGCAGGATCTGCACCGTTTCGTCGATGGTGGGCTCCACCACGTCGATTTTCTGGAAGCGGCGGGAGAGGGCATGATCCTTCTCGAAAATGCCGCGGTATTCCGTGTAGGTGGTGGCACCGATGCAACGCAACGTGCCTTTGGACAGGGCAGGCTTGAGCAGGTTGGAGGCGTCCAGTGTCCCGCCCGAAGCGGCACCCGCCCCGATCAGCGTATGGATTTCATCGATGAACAGAATGCTGTGCGCATCTTCCTGCAACTGACGCAGCACGGCTTTCAACCGTTGCTCGAAATCACCCCGGTACTTGGTTCCCGCCAGCAATGCCCCCATGTCCAGGGAGTACACGGTGGACTTCGCCAGGATTTCAGGAATATTTCCGGCCACGATGCGCGACGCCAGGCCTTCGGCAATCGCGGTTTTCCCCACGCCGGCTTCTCCCACCAGGATCGGGTTATTCTTGCGACGACGGCACAGGATCTGGATCACACGCTCCACTTCCCGCTCACGACCAATCAGCGGATCGATCTTTCCTGCATTGACCTGTGCATTGAGGTTGAGGGTAAAGCTTTGCAAGGCCCCGCTGCTTTGTCCTTCGGTTTCGCTGTCCTGGGCCGGCTCTTCGCGCGGCGTTCCCTGCGGCACCTTGGTGATGCCATGGGCAATGTAGTTGACCATGTCCAGGCGGCTGACGCCCTGCTGGTTGAGGAAATAGACCGCGTGGGAATCCTTTTCGCCAAAAATCGCCACAAGCACATTGGCGCCGGTCACTTCCTTCTTCCCGGAAGACTGCACATGCAGGATGGCCCGCTGGATCACCCGCTGGAATCCCAGCGTGGGCTGGGTATCCACATCCCCCTCACCGGGGACCTTGGGCGTATGCTCCCGCACGAAATCGCCCAACTCCTTGCGCAAGGCATCGATATCCGCACCGCAGGCGCGCAACACATCCACAGCCGAAGGGTTGTCCATCAGGGCCAGCAACAGATGCTCCACCGTGATGAACTCGTGCCGCTTCTGGCGCGCATCCACAAAAGCCATGTGAAGGCTGACTTCCAGTTCTTGAGCGATCATGTTCCGTTTTCCTCCATCACGCATTGCAGCGGATGTTGATGTTGCCTTGCAAAACTGGACACGCGTTCCACTTTCGTGGCTGCCACATCCCGCGGGAAAATGCCGCAAACACCGCGACCTTCGGTATGGACCTTCAGCATGATACGTGTCGCCGCTTCATGTTCCAGCGCGAAAAACTGCTGTAACACCTGCACCACGAACTCCATGGGCGTGAAATCATCATTCAGCAGTACGACATTGAAAAGTGACGGTGGTTTCGTCCTGACGCGCCGTTTTTCGAGGACGGGTTCGGCTGGGGTCTTGGCTGTCATGGAAGAGTGCGCTTCACCGGTTATCCGCCGCGATTACATCTGCTGGATCATGGCTTTCAGTCTAACGCTTTCTGGTTTTTTGGCAAGAGCCGCTCCCCTATGTGCCCCGCCACTGCTTTTTTTTCACTGTCCCACCCCTTAACTACTTGACTTTTGCGGTAAAAGTCGCGTAAAAGATGCTCTGGCGTTTGGTTCAAGTTGTCTGCATCACCGGTTTCCTCCGTTTGCTGGCCTTGAAACTCAAACCGTTCCGGGTTTACGGCCCATTTTCAATGATAGGAAAGCAAACAATGGCAACAGGTACAGTTAAGTGGTTCAATGATTCAAAGGGTTATGGGTTTATTACCCCCGATGACGGCAGCGAAGACCTTTTCGCGCATTTCTCGGCAATCCAGATGGGTGGGTTCAAGACCCTGAAAGAAGGGCAGAAAGTCACTTTCGAAGTGACCCAGGGACCCAAAGGCAAACAAGCCTCCAACATCCAGTCGGCTTAAACCTCATTCCAGCGCCTTATCGGCTTGGCCGGTCATGCGCAGATTTAAAGAACCCCTGCAGACCTGCAGGGGTTTTTTTATGGCGTGCCCCTTACATTTGCCGGATCAGAGCCTGCCCAAAACCGGAGCATGACAGCTGGGTAGCGCCCGGCATCAACCGCGCAAAGTCATAAGTCACTGTTTTTTCAGCAATAGTTTTTTCCATGGCGTGAACAATGAGGTCTCCGGCTTCCCCCCAGCCCAGATGCCGCAGCATCATTTCGGCGGACAGGATCAGGGAACCGGGGTTCACGTAGTCCTTGCCGGCATATTTCGGGGCAGTCCCGTGCGTGGCCTCGAACATGGCCACCGAATCCGACAGATTGGCTCCCGGTGCAATTCCGATCCCGCCCACCTGGGCGGCAAGGGCATCTGAAATATAGTCCCCGTTGAGATTCATGGTGGCGATCACGTCATATTCCTCGGGACGCAGCAGTATCTGTTGCAGAAAAGCGTCAGCGATCACGTCCTTGATGACGATGCCATTGGGCAACCGCATCCACGGGCCGCCATCCAGCAGTTCCGCCCCGAATTCCTGGCGACAGAGGGCATAGGCCCAGCTCTTGAAGGCCCCTTCCGTGAACTTCATGATGTTGCCCTTGTGCACGATCGTCACGGACTTGCGCCCGTTGTCGAGGGCATACTGAACGGCCTTGCGCATCAGGCGCTCCGTCCCTTCCTGCGAAACAGGCTTGATGCCGATCCCCGATGTCTCGGGAAAACGGATGGCGGTCACTTTCATTTCCTGCTGCAGGAAACGGATCACCTTGCGCGCTTCCGCCGATGCGGCATCCCACTCGATGCCCGCATAGATATCTTCGGAGTTCTCCCGAAAAATGACCATGTCGGTTTTGTGGGGCTCCCGCAGGGGGCTGGGAACGCCCTTGAACCAGCGTACCGGCCGCAAACAGACGTACAGGTCAAGCTGTTGGCGCAAGGCCACGTTGATGGAACGAATGCCCCCGCCCACCGGGGTGGTCAACGGCCCCTTGATGGAAACCACGTAGTCGCGCACGACCTCCAGGGTTTCATCCGGGAGCCATACGTTGTCCCCGTACACCCGGACGGATTTTTCCCCCGCATAGACTTCCATCCATGCAATGGAACGGCGCCCTCCGTAAGCCTTGGCCACGGCGGCATCCACCACGGCCTTCATCACCGGGGTAATGTCAACGCCGGTGCCATCCCCCTCCAGAAAGGGAATGATGGGCTGATCGGGGACCGCCAGCGAAAAGTCCGGATTGACGCGTATTTTTTCCCCCGATGCTGGAACCTTGATGTGCTGGTACATGATGATCGATGCCTCCTGTCAAAAATTGCTTGTGTCATATGTCTTATATATGATATACCATTTATCAGGCGCGCGGGAAGCACCCCGCATCCCGCCCCTCGAGCCCCTGGAGTTGCCCATGCACTTGAAAACAACGGATTTATGCGACCAACTGGGCGATGCCGCCGCGGTCGCTGAACCCATGCTGGTCAATTATGGGGGCTTGAGCGCATTTGGTGGGCAAATTGCCACCATCAAGGTATTTGAGGACAACTCCCTGGTACGGGCCGCCCTGGAAACACCAGGTTTTGGCCGTGTACTCGTCGTCGACGGAGGCGGATCCCTCCGTTGCGCCCTGGTGGGCGACCAGCTCGCCGCCCTGGCAATCAAACATGGCTGGTCCGGCATTGTCGTGTATGGCTGCATCCGGGATTCGCAAACCCTGGCAGCCCTCGACATCGGCGTGCAGGCCCTGGGAACCCACCCCCGCAGATCCATCAAGAAAGGCGAAGGCGCCGTGGATTTGCCCGTCACATTTGCAGGCATCACGTTCCGGCCAGGGGCCTGGCTCTACGCGGACGACGATGGCCTGATCGTGACGCAGCAGCGGGTCAGTACCCCCTAAAGCATCAAATGATTTCACTTTCAGGAGAACTTTCATGAGCGTCG
>JAKBAT010000116.1 GCA_021808815.1 Pseudomonadota bacterium | reverse complement strand
GCTTTCCAGCAACGCAGTTTCCTCGCCGCACACGTAGGAGCCGGCCGCCTTGCGCACCGTGATCCGGAACGCCTTGCCGGAGCCCAGCACGTCGTCGCCCAGGAAGTGGGCCGCCGTGGCCCGTTGTACTGCTTCCTCCATGACCTGCACCGCGTCGGGGTATTCGGAGCGGATGTACACGTAGCCCCGGGTGGCGCCCACGGCGAGGCCAGCAATGGTCATGCCCTCGATCAGCAGGTAGGGGTCGCCTTCCATGACCATGCGGTCGGCGAAGGTACCGGAGTCGCCTTCGTCCGCATTGACCACGATGTATTTCTGGGCCGCCTGGGCAGCGGCCACGGTCTTCCACTTGATGCCCGCGGGAAAGCCGGCGCCGCCGCGGCCGCGCAGGCCCGAATCCAGCACCTGCTGCACGATGTCGGTGGGGGCCAGCCGGAGCGCCGCGCGCAGTCCGTCAAAGCCTTCATGGGCCTGGTAGTCCGCGAGGGACAGGGGGTCGGTCACCCCCACCCGTGCGAAGGTGAGGCGTTCCTGGTTTTTGAGGTAGGGGTGGTCCTCGATGTTGCCCAGGGCGAGCGGATGGGGATTGCCTTTCAGGAAGCCGGCGTCGAACAGGCCGGGCACGTCCTCGGGAGTGACCGGGCCATAGGCCAGGCGCTGTCCCTGCACCACCACTTCCACCAGGGGTTCGAGCCAGAGCAGTCCGCGCGAACCGTTGCGCACCAGGGTGAGGGACACGCCGCGGGCGGCAGCCTGGGCGGTGATGGCCTCGGCCACTTCCTCCGCGCCCACGGCCAGGGCCGCGGAATCGCGCGGCACGTACACGGTGGCGTTCATGACAGCTCCTTGTGGCGGATCAGGGCTTCCAGGCGTTCCGGCGTCAGGCGCGCGTGCAGCTTGCCGTCCAGCTCCAGGGCCGGGCCGCTGGCGCACAGTCCCAGGCAGTACACGGGTTCCAGGGACCAGCGGTTGTCGTCGGAATGTTCTCCCAGGCGGCAGCCGGTGGCGGCTTCCGCGGTGGCCGTGAGGGCGCGGCTGCCGCGGGCCTGGCAGGCTTCAGCCTGGCACAGGGCCAGGCGATGCTGCGCCGGGGCGGTCTGGCGGAAATGGTGGTAATAGGTGATGACGCCGTGGATTTCCGCGCGCGACAGGTTGAAGGCGTGGGCCAGGGCTGGCGTGGCCTGCTTGGGGATGTATCCCAGGGTATCCTGGACGGCATGCAGGACGGGCAACAGGGCCCCCTCTTCGCCCCGGAACCGGGTGAGCGCCGCATCGACGGCCTGGGTCTCCCGGGTGGTCATGGCATTCAACGTCGTTCTCCTCAGGTAGCGCTGGCAGTTTGCGGTGCTCTGGAGGGCACTGTAACTTGCAAGCTTATGCAACTAATAGTGCATTCCCGCAGCAATAATTATGGTTTCTTTTCACTAGGTTATGACGTTTGACAGTCAAAGTCAATAAAAAAACTTGCCAATTAATTGCAATACATTACAATTAAACCATGAAAATCTCTGTCGAACCTGAATTCCTTTTGACCGCACTGCCCGGCGGAAAATCCGGCGTGCTGTTTTCCCGCACCCTGCGCCTGCTGCTCGCCATCGAGTCCTCCCGCAACATGAAGGAGGCCAGCGCCGCCGAGGGGTTTTCCTACCGCCATGCCTGGAACCTGATCGAGGAACTGCAGAGCGCCCTGGGCGGGGCCGTGATCGAGACCGTGCCCGGGCGGGGTTCGCGCCTGACCGAATTGGGGCAGCGCCTGGTCTGGGCCGAACGCCGCACCCGCGCCCGCCTGGGGCCGCTGCTGGACAGCATCGGTTCGGAAATCAGCGAGGACATCGAAGCCGTCATGACCCGCACCCGGCGCGTGGTGCGCATGTATGCCAGCCACGGCTTTGCCGTGGCGGCCCTGTACGAATGCCTGCAGAAGGCGGGCGTGCCCCTCGACCTCAATTATCGCGGCAGTGCCGAAGCCCTCGAGTCCTACCACCGCCAGGTCTGCGACGTGGCGGGTTTCCACGTCCCCCTGGGCACCCTGGAGGACACGCTGTTCCAGCGCATCGGAAAGCTCTTCACGCCCCAGTCGCGCTTGATCCACCTCGCCACGCGGCGCCAGGGGCTGATGGTGGCCAAGGGCAATCCCAAGCAGGTCTGGACGCTCGACGACCTGCTGCGCCCCGAAATCCTTTTCGTCAACCGCCAGCCCGGCTCGGGCACGCGCGGCATCCTGGAGCTCCTGCTGGCCCGGCAGCACATCGACCCCACGGGCATTTCCGGGTATGACAACGTGGAGTTCACCCATGCCGCCATCGGCGCCTACATTGCCAGCGGCAAGGCGGACGTGGGCATGGGCGTGGAAACCGGGGCGCGCCGCTTCGACCTGGATTTCGTGCCGATCTTCTCGGAGCGCTATTTTTTCGTGTGCAACGACACGCTCCTCACGGATGCCCGCTTCACGCCCATCCTGGACATGCTGCAATCGGCGGCCTTCCACGCCAAGGTGGATACCATCGCCGGGTACGATGCCACCCACACGGGACGGGTGCAGACCGTGTCCGAAGCCTTTCCCCTCAGGAGTGCCTGAACATGCATCCCGACCTGAAACCCGGCCTGCGCCACGTGCACGCCTTCGAAGTGCCGCGCAGCAAAACTGTCCCGGCCCTCTACCCCGAATCCCCGGAATTCCTGGCCATGCCCGAAGTATTCGCCACGGGTTTTCTGGTGGGTTTCCTGGAATGGGCCTGCATCTGCGCCCTGATGCCCTACCTGGACTGGCCCCGCGAAATGACCCTGGGCACCCGCATCGACGTGAGCCACGAGGCCCCCACGCCGCCGGGGCGTACCGTCACGGCCACGGTGGCGCTGCGCGAAGTGGCCGGACGGCGCCTGGTGTTTGACGTGGAAGCCCACGACGGGGTGGCGCTCATTTCCCGGGGCACCCACGAACGCCACGTGATCCTGCGCGACAACTTCCTGGCGCGCCTGGGAACGGCGACCTGACTTCAGGGGCCCTGGCGAAAGGGCCCGTGCGCTTCCAGTTCCTCCCGGTAATGCTGGATGCCCTGGGCTTCGCGCTCCAGGAAGCGCTGTATGGCCGGGGCGAATTCCCCGTCGGCCAGGCGGTGCAGGGAGACCGTGCGCGCCGGCATGAGCCCGCGCGCGAGCTTATGCTCGCCCTGGGCCCCGCCTTCGAAGGCGGCAAGCCCGTGGGCGATGCAGAAGGCGATGGACTGGTAGTAGCAGGTTTCGAAATGCAGGCCCGGCACGAACTCCAGGGCGCCCCAGTAGCGTCCGTAGGCACGGCCCCCGCCCCACAGGTTGAGGGCGGCCGCCAGGGGTTCACCCCCGCGCCGCGCCAGGATGAGGCAAAGCCTCTCGCCCAGGGTGCGTCCCAGGCGCAGGAAGAAATCCAGGTTGAGGTGGGGGTGTGCGTGGTGCTCCCAGTAGGTGTGCCGGTAGCACCGGTCGAAAAAGCGCCAGTCCTCCTCGCGGATGTCCGCCCCCACCCGCCATTCGAAGGTGATGCCGGCCTCCGCCACGCGGCGGCGTTCCTGGCGGATTTTCTTGCGCTTGTCATGGTTGAGGGCCGCCAGGAAATCGTCGAAATCCCGGTAGCCCGCATTGTGCCAGTGAAACTGCACCCCTTCGCGCAGTCCGAACCCGGCATCGCGAAACGCGGCGCAGTCCGCCTCGCGCGGGAACAGCACGTGCACGGACGAGGCCTGGCGGGCGGCCCGCAAGGACTCGAGTCCGGCCACCAGGGCGTGTCGCACTGCCGGGTCGTGCCCCAGGAGGCGCGGGCCGGGCACGGGCGTGAAAGGTACGGCCACCACCAGCTTGGGGTAGTAGGCGCGCCCATGGCGCTGGTAGGCCTCGGCCCAGGCCCAGTCGAACACGAACTCCCCCCAGGAATGGGCTTTCTCGTATACGGGCAGGGCCCCCACCAGGCGGCCCTCTTCCCAGGCCGTCAGGTGGCAGGGTGTCCAGCCCGTGGCCGGCGTGGCGGCCCCGCTGTCCTGCAGGGCCTGCAGGTAGGCATGCTGCAGGGGCGGCGAGGCCTCTGTCAGGGCGTCCCACTGGGCGGGGTCCACCTCCGCCAGGGACGGCAGCACCTGCAGCTGCATGGGGTCAGGCCGGGGTGCCGGGGGGTTGGGCGAACACGTCGGCCGTCTGGCCGAACAGGATCTTCTTCGCCGCTTCACTCACCGTGGGCGCGGTATTGACCGTCCTGGCCACGGCATAGGCCCGTTCCGTGGCGGGTCGGGCCCGGATGCCTTCGAACCAGCGCTGCAGGTGGGGAAACTGGGCCAGGTCCTGTCCCTGGCGTTCGTGCGGGACGATCCAGGGGTAGGCTGCCATGTCGGCGATGGAGTAGTCGGCCCCCGCCACGAAGGGGCGGTCTGCCAGGCGCCGGTCGAGGACACCGTAGAGCCGGTTGGTTTCGTTGCGGTAGCGGGTGATGGCGTAGGGGATGGGTTCGGGCGCGTACTGGCTGAAGTGGTGGTTCTGGCCCAGCATGGGGCCCAGGCCGCCCATCTGCCAGAACAGCCACTGCAGCACTTCGGCGCGCCCGCGCAGGTCGGTGGGCAGGAAGCGGCCGGTTTTCTCGGCGAGGTAGAGCAGGATGGCGCCCGATTCGAACAGGGACAGGGGCGGTCCGCCGTCGGCGGGCGCATGGTCCAACAGGGCCGGAATGCGGTTGTTGGGCGCGATGGACAGGAAATGCGGGGTGAACTGCTCCCCGGTGCTGATGTTGACCGGAACGATGCGGTAGGGCAGTCCGGTCTCCTCGAGGAACAGGGTGATCTTGTGTCCGTTGGGCGTGGTCCAGTAGTACAGGTCGAGCATGGCGTTTTCCGCGAAGGGCAAAACGCTACTGTACACCCAGTGGCAAGG
>JAKBAT010000012.1 GCA_021808815.1 Pseudomonadota bacterium | reverse complement strand
CCTCAGCACCCCGCTGTAGGGGCTTTTTTATGGGTTCGCATTGCGCAACCGACGGCTCAGAGAGAAGCGACGAGATCGCTGAAACGCTCCCCCTGGATGCGGATGTGATTGCGCAACTGCGCTTCGGCCCGGACTTCATCGCCGGCCAGGACGGCCTCGACGATGGCCTGGTGCTCGGCAAAGGAGTGCGCCACGCGCTGCCGGACGCGCAACTGCAGGCGGCGGTAAGGACGCAGGCGACGCTGCAGGTGCAGCACCTGTTCTGTCAGAAAGCCGTTGTGGCTCATGCGGTAGAGCGCCTGGTGGAAACGTTCGTTCAAGTAGAAATAACGGTCCGGATCGTCCCCTTCGGCGGCGAGAGCGCATTCCGCGTGCGCGGCCTGCAGGGCCTGCTGCTCCTCCGGCGTCCCCCGCCGTGCGGCAAGGCGCCCGCAATGGGCTTCCAGCTCGGCCATGACGTCAAACATTTCCATCAGGCGCTGCGGGCTGACCTGCGCCACCAACGCCCCGCGCCGCGGACGCAGCTCCACGAGGCCCGCGGAAGCGAGCTGGATCAGGGCCTCGCGGATGGGGGTGCGCGATACGGCAAAGCGCTGCGCCAGCTCGGTTTCGTCCAGGCGCGTGCCGGGCTTGAGCTGGCGCGTGAGGATTTCCTCTTCGATGGTTTCCACCAGGGGCTGCGACAGGCGCACCGCTCCCTGCACCGCAGGTGCACGGCGGACGCCTTCATCCGTTTCAGTGGGGACAGGGTTTGGATTGATGGTGCTCAAGTCCTGTATACAAGATGTTTGACAAAGAATACAACAATGGATATTTTGTGTGCAAGAGGAGGAGCCCATGAACAATACCCGTCGTCGCGTCCTGCAAACTCTGTCCACCTTGCCCCTGGCGGGCGCCCTGGGGATTCCGACCTGGGCCGGCGCTGCCACCGAGCTGCGCATTTCCCACCAGTTTCCGGGGGGGACCCTGACCGAAGGGGATTTCCGTGACCGTCTCTGCCGCCGCTTCGCCCAGGAACTTGCCCGGCGCAGCAATGGCAGTCTGACGGCCGTGGTGTATCCCAATTCGTCGCTCATGAAGACCAATTCGCAGTTCAGTGCAATGCGCAAGGGTGCCCTGGACATGTCCCTGGTGCCCCTCAATTACGCCGGCGGCGAAGTGCCGGAAACGAACATCGGACTCATGCCGGGCATCATCACCACCTACGAGAAGGGCACCGCTTTCCGCACCACCGAAGGCGGCAAGATGCTCTACAACATCCTGGCCGACAAGGGTGTGCTGCTGGTGAGCTGGATCTGGCAGTCCGGTGGCGTGGCGAGCCGCAGCCGCGCCCTCATCGAGCCGGAAGACGCGCGTGGCCTCAAGGTGCGCGGAGGGGGACGGGAAATGGATACCGTGCTCAAGGCAGCCGGCGCCGCGGTACTGTCCATTCCCTCCAACGAAATCTATGCGGCCATGCAGACCGGGGCGCTCGACGCGGCCATGACGTCGAGCACGAGCCTCATTTCCTTCCGCCTGGAGGAAGTGGCGAAGCAGCTCACCACCGGCCGCGGGCACGCCTACTGGTTCATGTTCGAACCCCTCATGATTTCGCGCGCCGTCTATGAACGCCTGCCACGTGACCAGCAGGACCTCATCATGACGCTCGGCGCGGAAATGGAAAAATTCGCGCTGGAGGGCATCCGCCAGGATGACAACCAGGTGGCCCAGGTGTACGTCAAGGCAGGGGGGCAGGCCCATGACCTGTCCGCCGACACGGTCCGTCGCTGGCAGGACATCGCGCGCCGCACCGCATGGAAGGATTTTGCGGAGCGCTCGCCCTCCTGCGCTGCCCTGATGGCGGCTGTGGAAAAATCCCTGTGAGCCACGGCAGCGAGATGCCGGGAGGGGCATCCCCATCCCTTGGCCTCATGTCCGAGATGCCGCGCGGCCGGTATCTGTCCATCGCAGCGCAGGGGCTGGTGCACGTCCACCGCGTGCTGGTGATGCTGTCCATGGTGGCCATGCTGGTGGCCTGTCTCGTGCTGACCTCTGGGGTCGTCATGCGCTACTTTTTCAACATGCCCACCGACTGGCAGGATGAGCTCACGCAGTTCCTGCTGGTGGGGGCCGTGTTTGCCTGTGGCGGGGCCGTGCAGGCGCAACGTGGGCATATCGGCATCGAAGCGGTGGCCTCCCTCCTGCCACCCGCTGCCAACCGCTGGCGACGCTGGGCCTGCGACCTGGTATCACTGGCCTTCTGTACTTTTTTCTGCTGGAAGTCCTGGACCCTGCTCCAGGAAGCCTGGGTGGAAGGCATGACCACCGAATCCACCTGGGCGTCCCCCTTGTGGATTCCCTACGGCCTCATGGCGGGGGGAATGACGCTCCTGTCCCTGCAGCTCCTGATCCAGGTGCTGGCAGGCCCCGGACGCCGCCGGGAGGGTTGATGGAAACCGGAACCGTGGGCGTGCTCTATGCAGCGGGTACGCTTTTCCTGATGTTCACCGGCCTGCCCATTGCCTTTGCCCTGGGCACCATTGCCGTGACGTTCATGTTTTTCCTCATGCCCCATTCGGCACTCGATACCGTCACCCAGAACGTGTACGAGGAAATGTCGAGCATCACCCTGCTGTCCATTCCCCTGTTCATCCTGAAGGGTGCGGCCATCGGCAAATCCCGCGCCGGGGGCGACCTGTACGCGGCCATCCACGCCTGGATGGGGCGTGTGCCCGGCGGGCTGGGCATCGCCAACGTGCTGGCCTGTGCGCTTTTTGCTGCCATGGCCGGGTCGAGCCCCGCCACCTGTTCGGCCATCGGCAGTGCGGGCATTCCGGAAATGCGGGCGCGCGGCTATTCGCCAGGGTTCGCCGCCGGGCTCATCGCTGCGGGCGGCACCCTGGGCATCCTCCTGCCACCCTCCATCACCATGATCCTGTTTTCCGTGGCGGCAGAAGTGTCCCTGGGCCGCCTGTTCCTGGCAGCGCTGGGCCCCGGCGTGCTGCTGGTGACCTTGTTTTCCCTGTATGCCGCCTGGCGTTACACACGGGAATATCGTGCGGCGCTGCACGCCTACCAGGAGGCGGGCACACGCTCGGCCTACCTCGACGACCACGTGTTCAGCTGGCGCGAAAAGCTCGCGCTGCTGCCGCGCGTGCTCCCTTTCGTGACCCTGCTCATCGGCGTCATGGTGGCATTGTACGGGGGGCTCGCCACGCCTTCCGAAACGGCCGGGCTGGGCGGGCTGCTCGCCCTCGTCCTGATCGGGTTGATCTACCGGGTCTGGCGTCCGCGTCAGCTCGCGCCGATTTTCACTGCCACGCTCCGGGAATCCACCATGCTGATGTTCATCATCGGCATGTCGCTGCTCTATTCCTACGTCATGAGCTACCTCCAGATCAGCCAGCAGGCCGCCATCTGGATCGTGTCCCTCGGGCTGTCGAAGTGGTTGCTGCTGGCGGCCATCCTGGGTTTCGTGGTGGTGCTGGGGTTTTTCCTGCCGCCGGTGTCCATCATCCTCATGACGGCGCCCATCATCCTTCCGCCCCTCAAGGCGGCCGGGTTCGACCTCCTCTGGTTCGGGGTGATCATGACCATCGTGATGGAAATGGGGCTCATCCATCCGCCGGTGGGGCTCAACATTTTCGTGATTCGCAACGTGGCACCGGACATTCCCCTGAAGGACGTGGTGTGGGGCGTGCTGCCTTTCGTGGTGCTCATGATTCTTGCCGTGGTGGCGCTCTCGGTCTTCCCCGGCATCGTCACGGCGTTTCCGGACTGGGCCCTGGGCCAGCGCTCCTGAGGTGATCCCGTGAATGCCACCGGCCCCTCCCGACTCTGGAACCATGAAGCACGCCGGCGCACGGCACGCCTCACCCGCTGTGCGGCGTTCCTGCGCGGCAAGGAGGTGGCTGCCGCTGACATGGTGCCCTTCCTCGAGGCGGTGCTGGAACCGGGAGATCGCGTCTGCCTGGAAGGCAACAACCAGAAGCAGGCGGATTTCCTGGCGGCTGCGCTGGCCGACTGCTCGGCGCAACGGGTGCACGACCTGCATCTGGTACAGTCGGTGCTGGCCCTGCCCGAACACATGACGCTGTTCGAGAAAGGCATTGCCCGGCGCCTGGATTTTTCCTTTGCCGGGCCGCAGGCACACCACCTCGCCCGTCTGGTGCAAGACCGTGCCATCGAAATCGGCGCGATCCATACCTATCTCGAACTGTTCGGCCGCTATTTCATCGACCTCACGCCCCAGGTCTGCCTGATCGCAGCCCAGGCGGCCGACGCCGCAGGCAACCTCTACCTCGGACCCAACACGGAGGACACGCCCGCGATCGTGGAAGCCACGGCATTCAAGAGCGGCATCGTGATTGCACAGGTCAACGAGCTGCGCGATGCCCTGCCCCGGGTCGACGTGCCGGCAGACTGGGTGGACTGTTTTGTGGTGGCTCCCCGGCCGCATCACATCGAACCCCTGTTTACGCGGGACCCGGCCCACATCACGGAAATCCAGGTGCTCATGGCCATGATGGCCATCAAGGGGATCTACGCGGCCTACGGCGTGGAACGCCTCAATCACGGCATCGGGTACGACACGGCGGCCATCGAGCTGTTGCTGCCCACCTACGGCGCGGAACTGGGCCTCAAGGGACGGGTGGCGCGCCATTGGGCCCTCAACCCGCACCCCACGCTGATTCCGGCCATCGAGGCCGGGTTCGTGGAGCGGGTGCATTCCTTTGGTTCGGAAGTGGGCATGGAAGCTTACGTGGCGGCCCGCCCCGACGTGTTTTTTACCGGGCCCGACGGCAGCCTGCGTTCCAATCGTGCGTTCTGCCAGATGGCCGGGCTCTATGCCTGCGACCTGTTCATCGGATCCACGCTCCAGATGGACCTGGACGGCAACAGTTCCACGGCCACCCTGGGGCGCATCACCGGATTCGGCGGCGCGCCCAACATGGGTTCGGATGCCCGCGGCCGGCGCCATGCCAGTGCCGCCTGGCTCCAGGCGGGCCGGGAAAAATGCGGTGGTGGTCCCCCGGTGCGCGGCCAGAAACTGGTGGTGCAAGTGGTGGAGACCTGGCGTGAGCCACACCATCCCACCTTCGTGGAACGGCTGGATGCCTGGCAACTGCAGGAGGACATGGGGCTGGCGCTGCCTCCCATCATGATCCATGGCGATGACGTGAGCCACGTGGTGACGGAAGAAGGGGTGGCCAACCTGCTCCTGTGCCGCACGCCCGAAGAGCGCTCCCAGGCGATCCGCGGGGTGGCGGGGTACACCCCGGTGGGGCGTGCGCGCGATCGGCGCTTCGTGGAAAACCTGCGTGACCGCGGCATCATTCGCCGTCCCGAAGACCTGGGCATTGACGTGCGCCAGGCGACGCGCGATCTGCTGGCCGCACGCACCATCAAGGATCTGGTGCGCATTTCCGACGGCCTGTACCAACCCCCCAAACAATTCCGCAACTGGTGATGCCATGGAATCCTTTCAATATGATTTGCCGGCCCGTCCCTGTGTGGCACTCCCTGTCCGTGCAGAACTGTGGGGCGTGGTGTCCTCCGGCAACCTGGAGGTGCTGGTGGAAACCGGGCCGCCGCCGGACCAGTGCCGGTTCCAGGTGGAAACGTCCGCCCATGGGTTCTCGGAAGTATGGCAGGCCGTGCTGGAGGATTTCGTGACACGCCATGCGGTGGGCGGGCTCTCCTTCAGTATCCACGATGCGGGGGCCACGCCGGCAGTGGTGAGCCTGCGCCTGGAACAGGCGATGCAGTCGCTCAAGGCACCATGAACAGGATCCCTGGCAAAAGTTATCGCGAGGCCACGGCACGCCAGCGTGTGGCAGGCCTGCTGGATGCGGACAGCTTCGCCGAATGGGTGGGGCCGGCAGCACGGGCCACCAGTCCCCACCTGGCGGCACTGGGCCTGCCCTGCAGTTTCGACGACGGGGTGGTGGTGGGACAGGGCCGTGTGGAGGAGGCCGTGGTGACCATCATTGCCCAGGAAGGCCAGTTCAATGGCGGGGCGGTGGGCGAAGTGCACGGTGCCAAGATTCGCGGTGCCCTGCAGCGAGCCGTGCGCGAGCGGCCCACGGCGGTGGTGTTCTGCATCGATTCGGGCGGCGTGCGGTTGCATGAGGCCAATGCCGGCCTGCTGGCCATTTCGGAAATCATGCGGGCCCTCCTGGCGGTGCAGGGCGCCGGCATTCCGGTGTGGGCGCTGGTGGGCGGCAGTTGCGGTGCCTTCGGAGGCATGGGGATCGTGGCGCGGCTGTGCGATGCCGTGGTGATGTCGGAGGAGGGGCGGCTGGGGTTGTCAGGACCGGAAGTGATCGAAACGGTCATGGGGGTGGAGGAGTTCGATGCACGGGACCGGGCGCTGGTGTGGCGCGTGACCGGGGGCAAGATACGCCGCACCCTGGGGGAAGCCACGGTCCTGGTGGAGGACCGGTTGTCCGCCTTTCGTGCCGCGCTCGAGTCTCTGCGGCACAGCTGCCCGGTGGCGTTGCCCCGGACCCTCGATGCCCTGCAGGCCGTCCAGGATCAGCTCACGGCCCGTGCCACGCGCGAGTCTGACCTGCGGGATGGCCAGGCGCTGTGGGATCGCCTGGGCCTGGGTGCCGACGCGGCATGGATGGACACGGCCCAGTTCAACCGCCGTTTGCAGGAGCTCGCCTGATGGAAGGCAAGCGCACCCTGTTCGATCGCCTGTTTCCTGGCGGCCATGGGGTGAGCTGTGTCGGGCAGGTGCTGCGCGGGTGGGGCGCCACGACGCGCGGACGGGTCCACGTGATCGGGACCACGGACCATGCTGCCATCGATGCGCGCATTGCGCTGATGCTCTCCCAGGCCGTACTGGACGCGGTGGCACAGGGGCCCGCGGGCAGCCCGCTGCCCATCCTGTTCATTGCAGACACCCAGGGGCAGGCCCTGTCGCGTCACGAGGAGGCCCTGGGGCTCAACGGTTACTTTGCGCACCTCGCGCGTTGTGTGCAGGGGGCCCGGGAGCGGGGGCATCACCTGGTGACCCTGATTGACGGCGAAGCCGTATCGGGAGGCTTCCTGGCCTTCGGCCTGCTGGCCGATGCCATCGTGGCGCTACCGGGGGCGGAAGTGCGGGTCATGGACCTGCGCGCCATGGCGCGCATCACGCGCATTTCCCATGATCGCCTGGTGGCGCTGGCCCGCACGTCCCCCGTATTTGCACCCGGCGCCGACAACTACTGGCGCATGGGGGGCATTCATGCCCAGTGGCGACCTGACCAGGACTGGGCGGCATTGCTGGAACAACAGTTGTATGCAGCGCCCGCCGACGATGCGCGGGCCGATCTCGGGGCCGTGCGGGGTGGGCGCCTGCTGGCGGCATCCCTGGCACGACAGGTGTGCGATGCCCCCTGAAGCGGGCACGTTGCGCCGCCACGACTGGGCCTGGCTCAAACCGGAGGCGCTCACGGCCTGCCGGGAACTGGAAGCGGAGGATCGCACTTTCCTGCAGAAATGGGTGGACAGCGGCCGCCCGCTGGTGGTGGCGCGGCGCAATGCTCCCCATGCCCTGCGGCTCGGGGTTACCCGGCCGGAGCCCGGGCCGCGGCGACGGGTGGGCGTGACCGTCGCACCGGATTGCATCCTGCGCACCATGCCGCCGCTTGCGCTTGCAGACGTCGTGCGCCATGCGCCGCCCGCCTGGCATCCGACGCTGCGGACATTGCAACGCCTGGCCCGGTGCCATGCGGTGGACATCCGGGTATACGGGTCCCTGGCCCTGCAATATTTTTCCCCGCAACCCTGCCTCAATGCCGACAGCGATCTCGACCTGCTGCTGGAACCCCGGCAGGCAGGGGCACTCGAGCCCTTCCTGGCCGCGCTGGCCCGGTTGCAGGCACGCCATCCCCTGCCGCGGATGGATGGCGAGGTGCGACGCGGAGATTGGGCCGTGCCCTGGCGCGAGTTGGCGACGGCGCTGCATGCCGGGGGATGGGTACTGGCCAAATCGGACCAGGGGCTGACGCTGCAGCGCGAACCGGGGTTGCCCGGACGCGTGGCGCGTGCGGCGGTACGGGCGCTGCACCAGGAACTGATGCTGGCGCCCAAGCCCGGGCTGGTCAGCCCCCGGGACAATGGCGCCCATGCCGACATGCAGCCGGCCCTGTTCCTGAAAAGCCTGTTCAGCTTGCGCCATTACTTCGCACGGGTGGCGGAGGCCGGGGCACAGGGGGCTTCCTTTGCGCCACTGCAGGCGCTGGGACGCCAGGCGGAAGTGCGCATGATGCAGGCGACGGATGGCGTGAACACGCACCGGGGGGCGATTTTTCACCTGGGATTGATGGCGGCGGCAGCAGGCGCCTGTCCCGGCGCCGATGCGCCGACCTTGTGCCGCCACATCGCGCAACGCTGGGGCCGGGATATCCTGGCCAGCGCCGGAGACCATGCGCCGCACGCCAGCCACGGGCGGTGGGTGACGCAGCGCTACGGCCTGGGCGGGGCGCGTTGCCAGGCCGCGGCAGGCTTTCCGGTGCTCCTGGAACAGGGGTTGCCCCTGTATCGCCGCGTGCTCGGGGCGACCGGCGCTGCCGACCGTGCGGCCCTGGCCGCATTCCTGGCCATGATGGCGGTGCTGGACGATTCCAACCTGGTGTGGCGCGGGGGATTGGCTGGCCTGCGCTTTGCGCAATCCGGGGCGGCCCGCCTGCTGGCGGATGAGGCCTGGCGGCACTCCGACTGGCCGGCACGGGTGGAGGTGCTGCACCGGCAATTCGTGGCCCGGCACCTGAGTCCGGGCGGCAGTGCCGATCTGCTGGCACTGCTGCTGCTGTTGCGGGAAATCGCATGCGACTGATCGTGCTGTTCAGCGGCCAGGGGCAGCAGACCCTGGCCCATCGCGACACCGTGCTGGCCGACGGGGACGCGGAGTTCCTGCGGGCTGTGGAGGCTGCGCTCGCGCCCTGCGGCGTCACGCTGCCCACACTGGAGGCATCACGACTGCAGGACAACCGCGTGGCCCAGGTGCTGATTTTCGCGTTGCAATGGGTGCGCTGGCAGGCCTTGCGGGCGCATGGGCACATCCCGGTGCTGCTGGCCGGCTACTCGGCAGGCGAGACGGCGGCCCATACCGCGGCCGGCCTGTGGACGCCCCAGACCGGGCTCGCGCTGGCGGCACAACGGGCACGCCTGATGAGTGCCGCCGGGGCGGCCCTGGGCGAGCCCGCCGGCCTGATGGCGGTGAGCGGCTGTGCGCCGGCATCCCTGACGGCAGCGCTGGAAGGATTGCAAGCCCATGTGGCGATTCGCATCGGACCCCTGCAGGCCATCGTGGGCGGGACGGCGCGCGCGCTGGAACAACTGGCGGCACGACTGGAAAAACAGGGCGGCCTCCAGATTACCCGCCTGGCCGTGGAGGTGCCGGCGCATACCCCATTGCTGCAACCGGTTCAGGCGCCCTGGCATGCGGCGCTGCGCGAGACCGTGGGCGGCGATCCGCAACTGGCGCTGTTGTCCGGCACGCGAGGTGCCGTGATGCGCACCCGGGCTTCCGCGCTGGAAGCGCTGGCCGAACAGGTCTGCACGCCCCTGGCCTGGGACGCATGCCTGGACCTGATCGCGGAATACCGTGCGGAGGCGATCCTGGAACTGGGGCCCGGCACCGCGCTGGCCCACATGGTCGCCCAGCGCTGCGGGCGGTGTCCGGTGCGGGCGGTGGATGATTTCCGTTCCTTCACCGCCGTGGCGGAGTGGATCGCACAGAACGCGCCATGACGCTGACCTGGGACATGCTGGCCTGGGTGCTGGTGATGGGGGTGTATACCGGAGCCCAGAATTTCATGGCGGGCGGTGGCACTTTCATCATTTATCCGGTGCTGCTGCTGCTGGGGCTGGATCCCGTCACGGCCAGCATGACGGCGGCCATGGGGCTCTTCCCCAACCAGATCAGTTCGGCCCATGTGAGCCGTCCCCTGGCCATGGGACTGGGAACGCTGACCCTGCGCGCCCTGGGAGTGGTGAGCCTTGCCGGCGGATGCGTGGGGGCCCTGCTGCTGGTGGTCACCCCGTCCTCATTTTTTACGCGTCTGGTGCCCTGGCTTGTGTTGTTCGCCACCGGCGTTTTTGCCTGGGGCAGCCTCGCCCGGCCCTCGGCCGTCGTGGCTTCGGCGGCTGACGGCAACGGACCGGACAAGCCGGCACAACGGCGCCTGCTGGGGGTGCAATTTCTCATTGCCGTCTATGGCGGTTATTTTGCCGCCGGCATCGGGTTCCTGATGCTGGCGGCCCTCACCATCAGCGGACAGCCGCCGCGGGCTGCCATTGCCACCAAGAACGTACTGATCGTGGTGGTGACCTCCGCGTCCTTCGTGATCTTCGCCCTTGCGGCACGCGTGGTGTGGCCCGTGGCCGTGGCCCTGGCCGTGGGCGCCCTGGGGGGATCCTTCCTGGGCGCCTGGCTCATCCAGCGGGTGCCGAACCGCTGGCTCAAGGCCTACGTGGTACTGCTGGGGGTGGGGCTGTCGCTCTGGCTGTTCCTGCGCTGAGCCTCAATCTTCCGCAAAGGCGATGGCATCGGGGGCCACCAGCAGGCGCAGGCGATTGCCTTCGAGGGCCACCAAGTCTGCAAAATCCACCGGGCAGTCCTGTTCCCATAACAGCACGGAGCCGACTTCGGCCTCCAGCAGCGCGCCGAAGGAGGACAAGGAGAGGCGGCCGCCATTGCCGCCCACGTGATCCACCAGGCGCCGGAACAGCTTGGGCCACAACAGGCCCTGGCATTGCAGCGCATCCAGGGAGGTGAGGGCGAATCCGCTGCGGGTGCAGTCCTGTGGCCACAGGCCCCGGCCCGCGGATTGTGCCGCGCGGCTGGCCTGGCAGAGGTGGGCCTTGAGCCCGTCGGGCATATCCTGATAGAACACCGGATAGGCGAGGCCTTGCCACAGCAGCTGCCAGTTGGCGCTGCTTTCCACCACGGGTGCCGTGAGCGTGAGGCGCCCCGCCGGGGGCAGGCTGACATGCCCCCGGAAGGCGAAGGCGACGGCGCGTCCGTAGCGGTCCACGCGGCGCAGGGCGATGGCGCCATGCACGGCGGCCGGCGTGGTGGCCACGATGCATTCGTCACTGCGGCGACGCAGGGCGGCAAATCCAAGAAAGCGCAGCAGGCTTTCTGCGGCCATTTCCGGCCAGGGGGCGGGTTGGCGCAGTACGCCCAGGCCTCCGGATGCCAGATAGTGGGTCTCGGGCGCATCGACGCCATCCAGGCGTACGGTGATGGCGCCATCCGGATGGCGGCGCAGGTCAGGCCAGTTCTGCGCCAGAGAGTCCGGATGGTCCGGCAGGAAATGCAGCGAATCGCCGTCGGGGGCAGTGTTCAACAGGACGTAGCGTCCGGTGATCCAGGTGGCCTTCAGGGATAGACCTCGGCGGTGAGGAACGTCTTGCCCGCCGCATCCTTGGCGGAGAGGGCAGGGCCCTCGGGGCCGAGGGCGTCCAGTGGCCAGGGGATGTCCAGGGTGGGATCGTTCCAGAGAATGCTGCGCTCTTCGGAAGCTGCCCAGTAGTCCGTGGTCTTGTATAAAAATTCGGCGTGCTCCGAGAGCGTCAGGAAACCGTGGGCGAAACCGGGAGGGATCCAGAGCATGTGCTTGTTCTGCGCAGACAGCAACACGTGCACGGATTGTCCGAAAGTGGGGGAACGACGACGCAGGTCCACGGCCACGTCAAACACTTCACCGGCCACGACCCGCACCAGTTTGCCCTGGGCCTGCCGGATCTGGTAGTGCAGGCCCCGCAGCACGCCCCGTGCGGAACGGGAATGGTTGTCCTGCACGAACACCGGGGCGAGCCCCGTGGCCTCCTGGAAACGGCGCGCATTGTAGCTTTCGAAAAAGAATCCGCGAGCGTCGCCGAACACCTGGGGTTCGATCAGCAAGACATCGGGGATGGCGGTGGCCGTCACCTTCATGGGAGCGTTCCTTCCTCGAGGCAGTGTTGCAGCGCGTCTTCCCAATCGGGGAGACGGCAGTGGAAATGTTCCAGGAGCTTGCGATTGTCCAGCCGGCTGTTGGCGGGGCGGCGTGCCGGGCTGGGCCAGGCACTGGCCGGAATCGGCGTGACCCGGGCCGTGCATTCGGGGCGCAGGGCAAAAATGGCCCGTGCGAAATCGAACCAGGTGGTGGCACCGCCATTGGTCATGTGGTAAATGCCGCTGTGTTGTTCGAGGAAGGCGTGAAAGTCGCCTGCCTCCAGCGCCTGATGCAGGATATGCGTGGTCGCCCGGGCGAGCGAACCTGCCCAGGTGGGGGCGCCCCACTGGTCATCGACCACCTGCAGGCTGTCCCGCTCCTTCCCGAGGCGCAGCATGGTCCGCAGAAAATTGTGGCCGTGCAGGCTGTATACCCAGCTGGTGCGCAACACCAGGGCCGGCGCTCCCGAGGCCAGCACGGCCTGTTCCCCCTGCCACTTGCTCTGTCCGTACACGCCCAGAGGGTGTGGGGTGTCCGTTTCGGTGTAGGGTCGGGAGGCGCTGCCGTCAAAGACGTAGTCGGTGGAGTAGTGGATGAGGGCCGCGCCGATGTGCCGGGCCGTTTCCGCCAGGATGCCGGGCGCCACGGCGTTGACCGCGTGGGCCTGCCCCGGTTCGGTTTCGGCCCGGTCCACGGCGGTGTAGGCCGCAGCGTTGAGGATGACCTGCGGATGATGGGCGAGAACGGCAGCGCGCACGGCATCGGGGTCTGCAAGGTCGAGGTGGGTACGATCCAGCCCCACCACCGTACCCAGGACAGGCAGAAGGGGGAGCAGTGCGGACCCCACCTGGCCCTGCACACCGGTCAGAAGCATTTTCATGGCGCCATTATCTCTGATTGGCCCGGGCGGTTGCGCAGGGATTGCGAAAATTTGTAGTAGAATTGATCACTTTAAGTGCAGGGAACCGTACATGTTGCAAGGCAGCCTGGTCGCGATCGTGACCCCCATGCGGGAAGATGGCAGTTTGGATTTTCCGCGTTTGCAGGCGCTGGTGGACTGGCACGTGATTTCGGGCACGGCTGCCATTGTCGTGGTGGGGACCACCGGGGAATCCCCCACGGTCGACGTGGAAGAACATGAGGCCCTGATCCAGGCCGTGGTCACGCATGCGGCCGGGCGCATTCCGGTGATTGCGGGCACCGGAGCCAATTCCACCCAGGAAGCCATTGCCCTGTCCCGCTATGCGCAACAGGTGGGGGCCGACTACAGCCTGTCGGTGGTGCCCTATTACAACAAACCCACCCAGGAGGGTTTGTACCAGCATTTCAAGGCCATCGCGGAAGCCGTGGACCTGCCCATGATCCTCTACAACGTACCCGGTCGTACTGTGGCAGACATGTCCAACGATACCGCATTGCGTCTGGCACAGATTCCCAACATCGTCGGCATCAAGGATGCGACGGCGGACCTGTACCGGGCCACGGACCTGTTTCACCGGACTCCTCCCGGTTTTGCCTGTTATACCGGAGATGACGGAACGGCCGCTGCCTTCATGCTGATGGGCGGGCACGGGGTCATTTCCGTCACGGCCAACGTGGTTCCGGACATCATGGCTGCCCTGTGCCGGGCGGCGTTGGCAGGGGATGCCACCGAAGCGCGACGCTTGAATGCCGCGCTCCTCGGGTTGCATCGTGACCTGTTCATCGAAGCCAATCCCATCCCGGTGAAATGGGCCCTGGCGGAAATGGGGCGCATCGGACCGACACTGCGCTTGCCCCTGACCCCCCTGGCCCCCCAGCATCACGACACGGTTCGCCGCGCCTTGCGCGCAGCGGGCATCGCCTAATCCATCATTGAGGAACGGGATGAGTATTCGATACGGTGCAAGTGCTTCACTGGCCCTGATTCTGGTGACCCTGGGACTGCTTCCGGGCTGTACCATGCCCACGCATATTTTCGAATCCAAAAAGGTGGACTACAAAACGCAGCCCGAAACGGGCCAGCCCCTCGACGTGCCCCCCGATCTCACACCGATCACTCCCGATGACCGGTATGCCATTCCCGACCGGGACAAGGGTAAGGGCACCACCTATTCGCAATACTCCAAGGATCAGGGCCAAGGTCAGGGCCAGGGCCAAGGTCAGGGTCAGGGCCAGGGCACGGCCAAACCCGCGGCAGAGGAAAACAAGCCGGCTGCTGTGGTCGCGGTACTGCCGCAGCTGGCCAATGGCGTGCGCATGGAGCGGGATGGCGCCCTGCGCTGGCTGGTGGTCAAGGCCACCCCCGAACAGGTCTGGCCCGTGCTGAAGGCGTTCTGGATCAGCAACGGGTTCACCCTCAAGTTGGATGACCCCAAAATCGGCGTGATGGAAACGGATTGGGCCCAGAGCCGCGAAGCGGCCCCCCAGGACTTTTTCAAGCGCATGCTGAACACCGTGGTGGACAATCTTTTCAGCAGCCCCCTGCGTGACAAATACCGCACCCGCATCGAGCGCGGGGCAGAACCCGGCACCACGGAAATCTACGTCACCCACAAGGGGATGGAGGAAGTGCTGGCCAAGGATTACACCGGCACCAGCTGGCAGACACGTCCCGAAGACGTGGAGCTCGAGAATGAATACCTGAAGAAGCTGGCCTTGCGCCTGGGGACCTCGCAGTCTGAAGCCGATGCCCTGATGGCGGACAATGGCGCCAAGAAGGATGGCAAGGACGTCAAGGATGCCAAGGATGCCAAGGACACCAAGGATGTCAAGGATGGCAACAAGGGTACGCAGGACGAGGCGACCAAGGGTTCCGCGGAAAAATCCTTCGCCAAGATCGTCAAGCAACCGGATGGTGACCTCATCATCGCCATCAACGAACCTTTTGACCGGGCCTGGCGTCGCGTGGGGCTGGCGCTGGACCGCAGCGGATTCACGGTGGAAGATCGCGACCGGGCAGCGGGTGTGTACTATGTGCGCTTTACCGATTCGGATGTGCCAAAGCAGTACCGCCAAAAGGAAGGCTTCTGGTCCGGCTTGATGTTCTGGAAATCGGAAGACAAATCCAAGGAAACCCAGACCTATCGCATCACCATCACCACCATCAGTGGGCGTGGCACCCATCTGGATGTGCGGGACAAGGCCGAGAACCGTGTCAATCCCGAAACCACCCAGCGCATGATCAACCTGATTTACGAGAAGCTGTGATCCGCCTGTGACCGCCGCATTGCGTTTTGCCTCCCTCGGCAGCGGCAGTGAAGGCAATGCCCTGCTGGTGGCCTGCGGCGATACCCGCCTCCTTCTGGATTGCGGGTTTTCGCTGGGTGAAACCGAGCGCAGGCTGGCGCGTCTGGGATGCGTTCCCGGGGAGCTGGACGGATTGCTCGTCACCCACGAGCACACCGACCACATCGCGGGGGTGGCCGCCCTGGCCCGCCGCTACCGCTTGCCGGTCTATGGCAGTTTCGGCACCCTGCAGTTGTTGCAGGAGTCCCTGGAGTCCGATCTGCGGTGCCCGGTGCGCGATGCCGAACCCTTCCAGGTGGGCAGCCTGCGGGTGGAACCCTTTGCCGTGCCGCACGATGCGCGTGAACCCCTGCAGTATGTGCTGGGCGATGGACGCCAGCGCCTGGGCGTGTTGACGGACACGGGGTGTGCCACGCCGCACATCGAGGCCATGCTCCAGGTGTGCGATGCCCTGTTCCTGGAAACCAACTATGACCCCGAACTCCTGGCCCAGGGGCCCTATCCGCCCGCATTGAAGGCACGCGTGAGTGGCCGCTTCGGCCATTTGAGCAATGAAGAGGCCGCTGCGCTGCTCGCCCGTCTCGATCATGGGCGGCTGCAGTGGGTGGTGGCGGCCCACGTGAGCCAGAAGAACAATACCCTGCAACGTGCACGTGCTGCCCTGGCCCAGGTCCTGGGATGGGCCGAGGATACCGTGCTGGTGGCGGACCAGTATCAGGGCCTCGATTGGAAGGTGCTGTCCTGAGGCGGGAACGGGAAGTTTGCGTCCATGAAAAAAGCCGACCTCAGGTCGGCTTTTTTCATGCCGGAGCTACGCCGAATTACTTCTTGTCGGCAGCAGCGGGGGCAGCAGCGGGGGCAGCTGCAGGTGCAGCGGCCGGAGCGGCAGCAGGAGCAGCGGCGGGGGCAGCAGCCGGTGCAGCGGCAGGCGCATCTGCTTTGGGGGCTTCAGTCTTTGGGGCTTCGGGCTTGCTGCAAGCAGCCACGGCAACGGCAAACAGGGCAGCGATCAAAAGATTCAGTTTCATTTTCATTCCTATCGATAGAGGGGTTTAACAATAGACCTGGCAGCCTCCGGGGGGCCATCCAGACCCCCGAGATGCTACACCACATCGCTGCGTTGCAGCAAGGTTTTTTTGACTATGAAACCGAGGGGGATTGTTCCGGGCCAAGGTGGATCCAGCCCGCCTGATAGGCCTCATGCAACCAGGGCAGGGCGGTGGCGGGCAATGGCCCGGGGGGGAGTTGGTGCCGGTCGGCAAGGTGGATCAGCGGTGTGCGCGCCGTTCCCGGGCAGGCGCGCGCCTCCCCGTTGAAGAAGAACCACTGGCCACGGTAGAGGATGCGGCTGCGCGGATCAAGCCGCAACCCCTCCTTTTGCACGGCACGGGCGAAGGCATGGCGGGACAGGGCAGGGTGGGGTGGGGTGAAAAACAGGTGAGGCTTGGGCTCGCTCAGGTATCGGCCCACGCAGGACAGCACATCGGCGGCATTCCAGCGCACCGACTGCAGCACCCGTTCCACCTGGTGCAAGAGCGCAGCGGGCAGCTCGGCAGGGTGTGCCTGCAAGGCGAGATCGGGGTCGGCGTAACGGCCGGGCACCGTCAGGTGGTCGCGCAGATGGTCCAGGAACGCCTCGACCCATTCCTGGTGGGTCGGCGCGCGGAATCCGATGGAATAAGTGAAACATTCTGTGACGGCCACGCCGTCATGGGCATAGTGGGGTGGCAGGTAGAGCATGTCGCCGGCATCGAGATCCCATTGTGCCTGGGGCGTAAAACGTCGCAGCAATTTGAGAGCGCTGTTGGGGCGCAGTTCCAGGTCATCGGTTTCGGCAATGGACCAGCGGCGCGTGCCGAATCCCTGCAGCAGGAAGACATCATAGGAGTCGAAATGGGGCCCCACGCCCCCGCCTGGCGCGGCATAACTGACCATGAGATCGTCCAGGCGCGCATGGGGGATGAAACTGAAGTGATCCAGCAGCCGGGCAGCGGCAGGAATCCAGTGATTGAGCTCCTGCACCAGCAGGGTCCACTGGCGTGCCGGCAGGGTTTTGAGATCGATGGGGCGGAAGGGGCCGTGCTGCAAATGCCAGTGCCGTCCCTGACGTACCACGAGGCGCGACTGTACGTCGGGATGGGTGGCCAGCCGCTTGATCTCGGCGGGTGTGAGAAAGCCGAGAAAGTCCGGCATGGCGTTGCGAATCAGCAACGGACGCTTGTGCCAGTGGCGATGCAGGAAGGCGGCGGGACTCAAACCGCCCAGGAGCGCAGTGCGCGAATCAGGGACCGACATAGGGGGCCATTGTAATCCAGTTGTGCTATTCATGGCGGCACCGTATCACCCACACAATTTGTGGGGATGGGATAGAATCAGGCCCAACGTGTTGGAGAACATTCATGCTGAAAGTGGGAGAACAGGCACCTGGTTTCGAATTGCCGGATTCCGGTATGGAAATGGTGAGCCTTTCCAGGTACAAGGGTAAGCACAATGTCGTACTGTTCTTTTATCCACGCGACAGCATGCCCCAGTGTCGGGAAGAGGCCATCAATTTCAGTGATCGCGAGGAGGAGTTCCTGCACCATGGTGCCGTGGTGCTGGGCGTGTCCCAGGATGACATCCTGTGCCATGCGGATTTCTGCGAAGCCCATGGGCTGAATGCGCGCCTGTTGTCCGACGTGGAAGGAGACGTGTGCCGTCGTTACGACGTGCTGCATGAAAAGGAAATGGGTGGGCATGTGCGCACCTGTGTGGATCGGGTGACCTACGTCATCGATCGCAACGGTGTGGTACGGCATGTCGTGCCAGTGCAGAACAGCCGTGACCATGTGGTCGAAGTGTTGAAATTGGTGAAGGAGATGTAGACATGGTCATCGGCAAAAATTCAGTGGTTACCCTGAACTATCGGCTTACCGACGACGAAGGCAAGTTGCTGGAGGAAAGTGATCCTTCCATCAGCTACCTGCATGGGGGTTACGACGGGATTTTTCCCTTGGTGGAAGAGGCCCTGGAAGGCCAATCCGAGGGCTTCAGCTGTACGGTCACCATGGAACCGGACGAGGCCTTCGGGGAATACGATGAAAGCCTGATGCGGGTGGAGCCCCGTCACCTCTTTCCTTCGCAGGTCAAGGTCGGCATGCAGTTTGAAGGCCAGCCGGAAGGGGCGGAGCACGAAGACACCGTGCTCTATACCGTCACCGAAGTCACGGAGGACAAGGTGGTGGTGGACGGCAACCATCCCCTGGTGGGCAAACGCCTCGTGTTCTCCTGCTCGGTGCTGGGCGTGCGCCAGGCGACGCCGGATGAATTGCAGCACGGCCATGTCCACGGCGAACATGGCCATCACCACTGATCACTCTGCTTCGCGGGACAGGCGCGCCAGTTCGTAGAGCTGCTGCAGTGCTTCGCGTGCGCTGAGTCCGTCCAGGTCAAGGGCACGCAATGCCGCGAGGGCGGGATGCGGAGGCAGCGGCTCCGCAGGCGCAGGAATACCGTGCGGCAGGAACAGGTCGGGTTGCCGTGCCTGTGCCGCGGCGTAGGTTTCCAGTTCTGCCAGATGGTGCCGGGCTTCACGGATCACCTCGCGGGGGACGCCGGCCAGTGCCGCGACCTGCAGGCCGTAACTCTGGCTGGCGGGACCCTCTTCGAGCGCGTGCAGGAACACGATGCGGTCCTGGTGTTCCACGGCGTCCAGATGCACGTTGACAATGCCGGGCAGGTCGCGTGCCAGCTGGGTCAGTTCGAAATAATGCGTGGCGAACAGGGTATGGCAGCGGTTCTTGCGCAGGAGATGGCGTGCAATGGCCCAGGCCAGCGCCAGCCCGTCGAAAGTGGAAGTCCCCCGCCCGATTTCATCCACCAGCACCAGGCTGTGCGTCGTTGCGGCATGCAGGATCTGGGCCGCTTCCGACATTTCCACCAGGAACGTGGAACGACCGGAGGCCAGGTCGTCGCCCGCCCCGATGCGCGTGAAAATCCGGTCCACCGGCCCGAGTCGGGCAGAGCGGGCCGGCACGAAAGCGCCGGCATGGGCCATGAGCACGATCAGTGCCGTCTGGCGCATGTAGGTGGATTTGCCCCCCATGTTGGGTCCGGTGATGAGCAGCATGCGCCGTTCAGGGTGGAGTTCGGTATCGTTGGCAATGAATTGCGCCACCTGGCCTTCCACCACCAGGTGCCGACCGCCCTGGATGGACACCCTCGGTTCATCGCAGAATTCCGGCGCGGTGAGATCGAGGGCCACGGCGCGTTCGGCGAGGCAGGCCAGGGTGTCGATTTCGGCCAGGACAGCGGCGGTGGCCTGCAGGGGTGACACGTGCGTCGCCAGGGTGTCGAGCATTTCCTCATACAGCAGTTTTTCGCGGGCCAGTGCCCGTTCGTTGGCGGAAAGGGCCTTGTCCTCGAACGCTTTCAGTTCGGGCGTGATGAAGCGCTCCGCGTTCTTCAGGGTCTGCCGGCGGCGGTAATCCTCCGGTACCCGTTCTGCCTGGGAATGGCTGACTTCGATATAGAACCCATGCACACGGTTGTATTCCACCCGGAGGGTGGCGATACCGGTTCGGGTGCGCTCGCGTTGCTCGAGGGCCAACAGGAACTCGCCGCAATGGTCCTGCAGTCCCCGCAGTTCGTCCAGGGTGGTGTCATACCCGGTGGCAATGACACCCCCATCACGAATGCTGGCAGCAGGCTCAACGGCCACAGCCCGTTCCAGCAGAGCCAGGATCTCTGGCGGCGTGGCGGCCAGGGTGCGTTGCAGGGTGTCGAGGCGGGGGGCTTGCAGTGCCTGCAGCACTGCGCAGCAGCCCGGCAGCAGGGCCAGGCTTGTGCGCAGGGAGACCAGGTCGCGCGGGCGGGCCGAGCGCAGGGCGATGCGTCCCACGATGCGTTCCACATCGCCACAGCGTCGCAGCTGGTCCTGCAAGGTGGCAGCAGGTGTGGCCAGCCCGTCTCCAATCAGGGCACTGATGGCGCCATTGCGTTCTTCCAGCACGCGACGGTCGCGCAGGGGATGGTGCAGCCAGCGGTGCAGGAGGCGGTGTCCCATGGGGTTGACGCAGGTGTCCAGGACGGACAACAGGGTCGGGGCACGGTCTCCCCGCAAGGTTTCGGAAATCTCCAGATGGCGGCGCGTGCTACTGTCCATGCGCACCCAGGTGTCGGGGCGGATGACCTGCAGGGTATGCACATGGGCCAGCACATCCTGTTGCGTATGGCGGGCATACCGCAACAGGGCGCCGGCAGCGCTGACGGCATTGGGCACATCCCCGGCATCCAGGCCGGTGAGGTCATGCACGGCAAACTGCTCGCACAACAGGCGTTCGGATTGGGCCTGGTCAAATTGCCAGGGGGCCAGGCGCTGCACGGGCAGGCGATCGAGGGCGGCATGAGACGGGAAATTATCCGGCACCAGGATTTCGGCGGGGAGGATGCGCTCCAGTTCGGTCTCGAGTTCGGTGACGGGGATTTCCAGCAGGATCATTTCACCGCTGCTGAGATTGAGCGTGGCCACCCCGACACGGTTTCCGGACAGGGCAAGGGCCGTGAGCAGCGTATCGCGGGTTTCTTCCATGAGGGCGGCATCGGTGAGCGTGCCAGGGGTGACGATGCGGACGACCTTGCGCTCCACCGGGCCCTTGGCCTGCGGGTCGCCCACCTGTTCGCAGATGGCCACGGATTCTCCCAGGCGCACCAGGCGGGCCAGGTATTGGTCCACGGCGTGATGGGGGACCCCGGCCATGGGGATGGGCTGACCCGCCGACGTCCCCCGCTGGGTCAGCGTGATGTCGAGCAGGCCGGCAGCTTTTGCGGCATCGTCGTAGAAGAGCTCATAAAAATCTCCCATGCGATAAAACAGGAGGCGATGGGGATGCTCCGCCTTGAGCGCCAGATACTGGCGCATCATGGGGGTATGCGGGTCCGATGCGGCCGTGGGGGCGGGCGGAAGGCTGGAATCGCTCATGAGCCGGTAGCCGTGATCGTCACTGGATCGGAAGCGTGTATGGCCAGCAGGTTGATACCCATGGGATAGATCTTGTAATCCCGGCTGTGCAGGAAATGCTGGAGCCGGGTTTCGTCGGTCTTGATTTTTTCGATGAAGAGCTGGGGCCTGTGCCGGGCAATGGTCTGGAGGGCGCCTTCCAGTGCTTCCATTTCCATGCCCTCGATGTCCAGCTTCAGGAAGTCCAGGCGTTCGAGAGCCAGGTCGTCGATGGCCAGTTGTTGCGTGGGTTGGCACTTCTCCTTCGCGTAGTCGATGGCCTGCCCGATGAATTCCGTGGTGGCGGTCTGGTGGAGTTCCAGGCTGCCGAAACTGGAGGGTTGAAAATAGTCGGGAACCGGTACATCGATGATGCTGCGCGTTGCCCCCACGGCTGCCCAGAGGGCACGGGCGTTGAAGCAGTTGTTGAGGGTGATGTTGCCCGCCAGCGCATAGAAAATACGTTCCTGCGCCTCGATGGCAATCACGCGGCCCCACCCGTGCATGTATTTTGCCCATTCCACGGTCAGGGTGCCGATGTTGGCGCCGCAGTCCAGGGCCACCACGCCTTCGCCAAAATTGGTTTTCCGGGTTTGCAACAGCTGCTTGAGCAGATCGGCTTCCTGTGGATCAAAAGCCGATGTGGAGAGCAGCTGGTATCCCACGCCGTAACCCGAGTCCCCCACCTTGTGATAGTCGTGGCGGTTGACCAGCAGGCTGCCATGGTTGGTGGCGGCAATGACGAAGGCGATCGGTCGCAGGTTGGCGTCGGGCATTCGGAAGTCCGGGTGGTGTCCTGTCGGCAGGGAGAGCGTCCACTGCGGTTATTAGCCGGGATTCTAGCGTATGCGCATCCCAAGCGAGTGCCCTGCACGGCATTTTATGGAATAATCCTTTCCAGGAGATGGCATGCCTCCCTGGATCTTCCGATTCAAAACCGCCCCCACCGGGGCCGATGATGCCTACGCATAAACCCGGATGGGTGGCGCGTGGGCGTCCACCTGTTCAAGATCGACTTCATCAGGAACAGGCCTATGTGGAAAGCTGTCGTCGCAATTTCTGTCGGATCCGCCCTGGGCGCCTTGCTGCGCTGGCAGCTGGGTGTCAAACTCAACAGCCTGCTTCCCAATCTTCCGCCAGGGACCTTGATGGCCAACCTGATTGGTGGCTACGTGGTCGGTTTTGCGGTGGCTTACTTCGCCCAGGCCACCCACATTGCCCCTGAGTGGCGACTGTTCATCATCACCGGCTTCTGCGGGGGGCTCACCACATTTTCCACCTTCTCGGCAGAAGTGGTCACACTCCTCCAGGACGGACGGCTGTTCTGGGCGCTGGGCACCATTGCGACACACGTGAGCGGGTCATTGGTCATGACCCTGGCCGGCATGGCGACCTGTTATGTGTTGAAAGCGATGTGAGGAGGCTGCCATGAAAGGCTACCAGATCACCTTTTTTACCCAGCAGGATCGGCAACACCACCATATGCCCCTGGCAGAATGGCTGATGCGTACCGCGCACGACATGGGATTGCGTGGCGCCACACGGGTGGCGGCGAGTGAGGGGTTCGGCCAGCACGGGCGCATTCATTCCGCCCATTTCTTTGAGCTGGGAGACCAGCCACAGGAAATCGTGCTGGCCGTGACAGAAGCCGAAGCCGAACGGCTGTTTGCATTGCTCGCGCAGGAAGACATCCACGTCTTCTATGTCAAAACGCCGGTGGAGTTTGGCGTATTGGGCATCTCCGATTGATGTCCGCCGCCCCCATTGCCATCGAAGTGCCATTGCCGCGCAACTACCGGGTGGCGGAAACACTGGAGTTTCACCAGCGCGATCGCGAAGAGGTGGCGGAACGTGTGGTGGGCAGGGTGTTGCACAAGGCCCTGTTGTGGCGGCAGCATCCTGCATGCCTCACCGTCCAGTTCCGGGCGCGGCATGCTGCCGTGACCCTGGCCATCGATGGGCGTGCGCGGGCAGACGATACGGTGGCCGTGAAACACCTGGCCCGGCACATGCTGGGTCTCACGCAGCCCGTCGCTGCCTTCGAACGCGCCTTTCGCCACCACCCGATACTGGGGGGACTGGTCCTGCGCCATTCGGGGCTCCGCGTGCCCCTGGTGGCGACGCCTTTCGAGGCGCTGACCTGGGCCGTGACCTGCCAGCAAATCAGCATGCGGGCTGCAGTGGCCATGCGTCGCAAACTGATCCGTCAGGCCGGGCGGCTCCATTCCAGCGGCCTGATCTGCTATCCCGATGCGGCCGGCGTGGCGGCACTGGACGAATCCCGCCTGCGGGCCGTGGGGTATTCCGCCAGCAAGGCGCAGACCCTGGTGTCATTGGCCCGCTCCGTGTGTTCGGGGGAGATTCCCCTGGAACGCTGGATGAGCACCTTGCCCATCGAGGAAATGCGCGAAAAACTCCTGTCCATGCGGGGTATCGGTCCCTGGACGGTGGATTATGCCCTGATGCGCGGGTTCGGATGGCTGGACGGGTCATTACATGGGGACATGGTCGTGCGCCGCCAGTTACAGCAGGTGCTGGGGCTGCCCGAACAACCTTCTGTCGAGGAAACCCGGGCCTGGCTGGTGCCTTTCTCCCCATGGCGCGCCCTCGTGGCGTTTCACTTGTGGGCGACAAAGGCAAAGTGAAGCCTAGGGGGCAATGCGTTCGTCGAACTTGACGATGATCTCGAAAGGTTTTTCCGGGCGGTTTTCCTTGTTGTCCAGGTTTTTACCAAGGTCGAGCAGGACTGAGCGGTTGTGCCGGGCTTCCGCATAATCGGGTTTCAGGGCGATGGCATGATCGTAGCAGGTGAGGGCTTCCTCATAATAACGGTGATTGTGTAGTGCGGCCCCCCGGCTGTTATGGGCTTCGGCAAAATCCTGGCGGATCGCGAGGGCACGATCATAGCTGCTCATGGATTCCTCCCAGCGCATGAGCTCCAGCAACACGTTCCCCTGGTTGCAATAGGCTTCCGCGTAATCCGGTTTCAGTGCGATGGCCTGGGCGAAATTTTTCAGGGCTGCTTCGCCCTGATTCAACTTGTGCTGAAGGACGCCCCGGTTGCAGAAGGCTTCCGGAAAATCCGGGTTCAGTGAAATCGCCTGGTCAAAACAGGCCAGTGCCTTCTCGAGCCGGTTGAGCCCGAGCAGGGCAATGCCCTGGTTGTAGTAAACCCGGTGGTTGACAAAATTTGCCGCCAGGGCCTGTGCATAGCATCCCAACGCCTTTTCAAACCCCTTGAAGGCCATGAACACGTTGCCGCGTCCGTAATGGGCTTCGCCATGGTTGGGCTGCAGCGCCAGTGCCTGATCAAAACAGGTCAATGCCTGGTCGTACTCTCGGGCTTCCAGAAGTGCCAAGCCATAATTGCACAACAGCGCAGGCTGTTTGTTGTCGAGTGCGACCGCACGTTGAAACAGGGCAAGAGCTTCCGTGGGATGCCCGGTCCGTGCGGCGATGACGCCGGACATGTGCAGCGCATCGAGATGGTTGGGGTCGTGGGACAGAATTTGCAGATAGGCTTGCAGGGCAGGTTGTAGTTGCCCATGCTGATGTTGCGCGAGGGCCTGTCGGAAGGCCTCATCCCATTGGAATGTAGGGCCCGGTTCAGGTTTTTCAGGCATGGCAGTGGTTCCCTGGTGTGGCGGCTGAGGGGTGATGCTGCTCCGTTCCACGAGCGGGGTTTTCGGGTACTGGGACAGATCTTTCTCCACCTGCTGGAGCAGGGAGGTCCAGTCGTGACGTTCGGGCTGGCGATAGAGGCGCGCACTGGGATACCAGGGGCTGTCGGTGCGGTCGAGCAACCAGCGCCAGTCGG
>JAKBAT010000115.1 GCA_021808815.1 Pseudomonadota bacterium | reverse complement strand
GCCTCTTTGCGATTGAACGGCCACTCTCAGCAGGACTTTGGGCCCGTGTTCTTTACGTCCTCCCGAATGATCTGGGCCAGGCGCAGGGCACCGGGGCCGGCGTAATCAGGATCGGGAAACACCAGGTACAGTTCTACCCACCGTTCTTCCCCTTCGCGCATGAGAAGGGGTTTTAGCAATCCCTGAGCCAGTTCGGCACGAATGGTTTCTTCGGAAAACCAGGCAAAGCCCAGGCCCATGCAGGCCGCATGGATGGAGGTGGCTTTGTGGCTCACGGTCCAGAGTTGTTCGGCTCCCACCGAACTGGTGGCACGGCGTTGGCTACCGGTGTCGCGGATGGACAGGTGCCGGTACTTGCGCAGGTCCTGCAGCGTGAGCTTGCGGCGCAGTTTGTGGAGGGGATGGTCGGGATGGGCGGCAGGAATGAACCGTATCCTCATCAGGGTATCTCCCGCAAAGCCCTGGGGTACGCGAGAGGAGATTGCCAGGTCGACCTTGCGCTCGAGCAAGGCCTCTTCAGTCCCGCTCAACACGGTTTCGTAAAGCTCGATACGCGTTTGGGGTTGCTCTTCGGCAAAACGCGCGAAACACTGCAGCAGCAGCCATGTGGGAAAAACGATGTCCGCCGCCATGCGAAGCTCCGGCTCCCATCCGGCCGCAAGTCTTCCGGCGGCCGTTTCCAGAGCGGCGGCTTCCTCGAGCAGGGTCTTGGCACGGCGATACAGGACGGTACCGGTGTTCGTGAGTCGGGCCTTGCGCCCGACCACCTCGAACACCTTCACATCCAGCGTCGACTCCAGTTTCTGCACGGCATAGGTCACGGCCGATTGGGCCTTGTGGAGGACTTCGGAGGCCTGGGCGTAGCCGCCGGCATCGACTACGGCCACCAGGGCGCGCCACTGGTCGATGGAGATCTTTGGGTTTGCGCTCATATATCAGATTATTAGATATTAATAGGCAATATATTCTACTATTCAATCTAATTAATAGGGAGTCAAATGGGTTTCATGCGGCTCTCATGGGCTGCCAAACCATTTAGGAGAACATCCATGAACAAGTTATTCGATTCCACCAGTGCGGTTTCCGTTCTTGTCGGCCGCATACTCATCGCGCTGCTGTTTATTGTTTCAGGCTGGGCAAAGATCAGCGGCTATTCGGGAACGCAGGCCTACATGCAATCGGCCGGGGTCCCGGGCGGGATTCTTCCCCTGGTGATATTGCTGGAGCTGGGTGGCGGCATCGCCATCATCGCCGGTTTCCAAACGAGGCTCATCGCCCTGGTGCTGGCGGGCTTCAGTATCGTTGCCGCCTTGCTCTTCCATGCGGGCTCGCCCGATCAGATCCAGCAGATCATGTTCCTGAAAAACCTGGGGCTGGCGGGCGGCTTCCTGTTCCTGGTGGCTCATGGGGCGGGACGCATCAGCATCGATCACCTGCTGCGCAATTCCCGCGCCTCCTGATGCTAGCCTCCAAACCCCTTCAGCTTTTCCGGATCCAGGAGGGTGATGTCGCGGCCTCTGACGGTGATGAGGCCGCTGCTGGAGAGGTCATGCAGGAGGCGCGAAAAGGTTTCCGGCGTGATGTTCAGGCGGGAAGCGATCACGGCCTTTCCGGCAGGCAGCGGGAAGGTGATGGGAGTGCCGGGCTCCAGTTTTGTCCCGGATTTGTCTTGTGACAACAGGAAACCGATCAGGCGCTGCATGCTGGTGCTGAGGGAATAGTCCGCCACGTCGTGCACCAGCCCATGCAGGCGAATGCTGAGTCCCGCCAGCATTTTCAGGGCAAAGGTACGATTGCTCCGGATTTCCTCGAAGACGGCATGTTTCGATACATGCAGCAGCAGGCTGTCAGCCAGGGTCTGCGCATAGACCGGGTAGGGCTTTTCCAGGAACATGACCGCTTCCCCAAAGGTTTGCCCCTGGGAAATGATTTCAACGATTTTTTCCGCACCGCTTTGGGCGAGGAACGTGAGTTTCACCTGGCCATAGACGATCAGGTAAAAACCGGTGGAGGGATCGCCCTTCTGGAACAGGATGGTTCCCTTGGGGGCATGGATGTCATGGCAGGCCAGGGCGATACGGCCGATCTCTTCCGGCGCGATTTCCCGAAAAAGCGGTGATTGCGCCAGCAGAGCTTGGGTCTTGGAAGCAGTGGGTTCCATCACCCAGGGAGCCTAAACTGCGGCATGCATTCTGGCAACCCGGTGTATGCGGATGACGAGGCCTGCCATGCGCAGCATGTTGACTTCGAACCAGAGGGCATCCAGCGCCCAGAGCAGGCCCGCACTGCGCATCAGCGCAGGTTCCCAACAGGCAGCCAGCAGCAGGCAGCAGGTCACGCCATGCAGTGCCATCTGTGCCTTCCCATGCAATCCGGACTGGATTTGCCGCACGTTGGGTATCACACCCAGACGCGGATGGGCGCTCTGCAGGTGGAACCAGACGAGGAAAGGCACGATCTTGTAGGCCATGCCATTGATGAGGGTCAGGATGAATCCCGGCAGCAGCGCCATGCCCAGCATTCCTGCCAGCACTTCGGTGGTGGCGGGACTGGTCCAGGGCAGGAGGCAGCCCAGCATACCGGCCACCATGAGCGCTGCAAGGCCCAGATGCCAGAAAGGACGGCTCACGTCGGCCACCTGGCGTTTGCGCGCCAGCAGGCGCTGCCAGGTGATGCCGGCAAAGAGGAGGGCAGAGAGCCCCAGGGCGCTGTCCGTGAAGGGTGCCGTGTCCGCAGCGAAGGTGCGCAGGGTGAGCAGCCCGAACACGATGGTGGCAAATCCGGCAGTGAACGGTTTGGGGTAGGCGGGCGTGAGGTAGAACATGGGAACCAGGAGATAGGCCACTCCGGCGATCAGGAGTCCCGTCCATCCCAGTAGTCCCCAGAGGGGATGCAGTGCAGCCAGGTGCTGGTAGGGAATGGACAGGGGCTCGTAGCGTGCCAGGCCCAGGGTGACGCCCAGGGTGAGCGTGACCCCGAGAGCGAGCAACGCGAGGCGCTGGGTGTGCAGGGAAGGGGGCGGCAGTGGAAAGCGGCGAAAACGGGCGAGGAACGCCAGGACGAAAGTGCCCAGGGCAATGCCCAGGCTGAGGACGGCCAGGGCCATGACGGCCCGCTGGTGCCACAGGAACGCCAGGGGAAGGAGGAGGGCCCCCAGCGTCAAGCCGACGTGCACCAGGGTGGCGAGCTGTCTCGGGAACGGCCATTGCAGGCCGGTGGCAACGGGCATGAGCTGCAGCAGCGCCCCGCACATGACCATGGTGCTGCCCCCCAGCGTGATGAGGTGCGTGAGGGCCAGGGCCACTGGCCCGTTGCGTACTGCCAGCGCCTGCGGTCCTTCCCAGGTGAGCAGCAATGCGGCGGCCAGCAGGAACAGGGGGGCCGTGACGAAAAAGCGCAGGGGAATGGAGGGCGGCGGGGCTTGCTGGAACGAAAGACCGAGGGGGAGCATGGCGACCGGGTTACGGACCCATGCGCCAGATCAGCACTTCGATGTCCCCCTGCGCGGTGCAGTGCGTTTCGTGGGCATAACCTTCGCGCTCGAGGATCGGATAGAGCATGTGGGGCGTCCGGTGGATCTTCATGTGCATCCTTTGTGCGGGTTGCAGGGCATCGAGCGCTTCCAGTGCCCGTTCCAGGGGCTCGGGAGGTTCCAGCCCGCGCACATCGAGCAGCAGGGGCTCCATCAGGCGGTCACTTCTGGCAGGACCTGCATGCGTGCGAGCAGGTTTTCCGCTTGAGGAGCGAGAACCTGGTCTGCCATGCGGTAGAGCATGTTCTCCTCCTTGAGGTTATGTTGCTGCATCAGCAGCAGCAGCGTTTCCGATGTGCCAAGATAGCGCTCCTGATCCTGCTGGTCGAGGGCTTCGGCAAGCGCGTCGAGGCTCTGGCGCATCTGCCGGTGTTCCATGCGCATGACGGCGGTGGGCCCGGATGTCTGACCCGTGGCCGCTTCAAATGCGGGAAACAGGATCTGTTCCTCCTCGTTGAAGTGATGCTCGGTGCAGCGGCGGAACCGCGCCAGGAATGCCCGGGCCTCTTCCCATTCGGCCCGGTCGGCGGCAGCTTCCGCTGCCACGAACAGCGCATCGCATTCCCGGTGTCCGGTGCTCAGGTATTGGTGTAGGGTATTCATGGCGGCCATCCGGAAAAGGGATGGCCCATTGTAGGCAGCGAAGACATCCCGGTAACTTGAGGCGCATCAAGAAAATCCATGCAGACCGCAGGTAAATTCTGGCCATGATCTTTTCTCCCCTATGGAACCTCGGGTTCCGTCCCTTCTTTCTCCTGGCGGGCGGATTTGCGGTGGTGGCCTTGCTGCTGTGGGCCAGTCAACTGGCCGGGATCGGAGCCGCTTACCACGGGTCGGCTTGGCATGCCCATGAAATGGTGTTCGGGTACACCCTGGCGGTCATCGTGGGGTTTCTCTTCACGGCCGTGCGCAACTGGACAGGTCAACCCACACCCCGGGGGATCCCGCTCATGGGCATTGCCGGGTTGTGGCTTGCCGGTCGCCTGCTGGCGTTCACGCCCGGGTATGCCTGGTCCGGCGTGGCGGATGCTGCCTTTACCCTCGCCGCTGCGGTGGGGATCGGCGTGCCGCTCTGGCGCAGCGGCAACCGTCGCAATTTCTTCATGGCAGGCCTGTTGCTGGCCTTCGGTGCCGATGACCTGGCCTTCATCCTGGCCGATGCGGGACAGGTGCCCTGGGCCCCGGAAAATGCCCTGCGCTGGGCCCTCGACCTGGTGCTGCTGCTCATGGTGATCATGGGAGGGCGCGTGATTCCCATGTTCACCGCCAACGCCATGGCAGGCGTTCAAACCCGGCGTGTGGTCTGGCTCGAACGGGCAGCCCTGGGATCCGTGCTGGGACTGTTCCTCCTCGACCTGCTGCCTTTCCTGGCCTTCTGGCAGGGTTTGCTGTCCCTG
>JAKBAT010000114.1 GCA_021808815.1 Pseudomonadota bacterium | reverse complement strand
ATGGGTGCTGGTATGGGAATCCCCACAGACCACTGTCATGCCTGGCAGGGTTGCCCCCTGCTCCGGCCCGATGACATGCACGATGCCCTGGCGCGGATCCCCCATGGGAAACTCGGTGATGTGATACTCCCGACAGTTGTTGTCGAGAGTGTTCACCTGCAACCGGGACACCGGGTCGGCAATCACGGGCTGATTGGTGGTCGGCGTATTGTGGTCAGCCGTGGCCAGTATTGAATTTCTGCGCCAAAGGGGGCGGTGGGCCAGACGCAAGCCTTCGAACGCCTGCGGACTGGTCACTTCGTGTACAAGATGGCGGTCGATGTAAATCAGTGCGGTGCCGTCGGGCTCCTCACGCACCACATGGGACAGCCAAAGTTTTTCATAAAGTGTTTTGGGATTCATCACGATGCGGTCTCAACATGACCCTGCATTATGACATAGGCGTGAATGCCGGAACAGGTACCCTGCCCGGTTGCCAGGCTCAGGCAACACTCCCGGGGATGGGTTTCAGCGGGGAAACCACGTCGGCATTCTGGGCCCTGTGACGCAAGGCATGGTCCATCAGCACCAGGGCAAGCATGGCTTCGGCGATGGGCGTGGCACGAATGCCCACACAAGGATCATGGCGTCCGGTCGTTGCGACAGTAACGGCAGCACCGTCCATATTGATGGATTGGCGTGGCAAACGGATGCTGGAAGTGGGTTTGATTGCCAAACTGACCAGAATATCCTGGCCGGTGGAAATGCCGCCCAGAATGCCCCCTGCATGATTGGTCAGAAAACCCTGAGGCGTCATTTCATCCCCGTGCTCTGTCCCCTTTTGCCCAATGCTCGAAAATCCGGCGCCAATTTCCACACCTTTCACGGCATTGATGCTCATCATGGCATAGGCGATTTCCGCATCGAGCCGATCGTACACGGGCTCGCCCCATCCCACGGGTACCCCTTGCGCCACCACATTCACGCGCGCACCGACGGAATCCCCGGATTTTCGCAAGGCATCCATGTAGGCTTCGAGCGCGGGTACGAGATCCTGGTCAGGAATAAAAAAAGGGTTCGTGTCCACGGCGTCCCAATGGCGCAGCGCAATGACATGGGGCCCCAATTGCGCCAGATAACCCCGAATGCGCACGCCATGGCGGTGCGCCAGCCACTTTTTGGCGATTGCGCCCGCAGCCACCCGCACGGCGGTCTCGCGCGCGGAAGCCCGGCCACCGCCACGGTGGTCGCGCAGGCCATACTTCTGCAGGTAGGTGTAATCCGCATGACCCGGGCGGAATGACATGACGATGTTGTCATAATCACGGCTGCGCTGGTCCTCGTTCCGAATCAGCAACCCGATGGGCGTACCCGTCGTTTTCCCTTCAAACACCCCTGACAGGATTTCCACATGATCCGACTCCCGCCGCTGGGTAACGTGCCGGGAGGTCCCCGGTTTGCGTCGGTCCAAATCCTTCTGGATATCGGCCTCGGTCAGTGGAAGCCCGGGGGGGCACCCATCCACTACGCAACCGAGTGCCGGTCCGTGGCTTTCACCAAAAGAAGTGACACAAAACAACCGACCCAGAGTGTTGCCAGACATGCGGGACCTCGCCTAATTGTGCGGTAAAGTTTAACATAGGGCATTCGGCATCATTGATGTGTGTACCTGCCCTGTCTTAAGCAGCCGACAGGATAACTGCGAGGCTCTCATGCTGGACGACCTGCGCAAAAACGCGCTCAACTACCATCGCCTGCCCACACCCGGCAAAATCGAAGTGACTCCCACCAAACCCCTGACCACCCAGGCCGACTTGGCATTGGCGTATAGCCCGGGCGTCGCGGCCGCCTGCGACGCCATTGTGGAAAATCCCGCCGAGGCACGTTTCCTGACCGGACGTGCCAATCTCGTGGGGGTCGTCACCAACGGTACTGCAGTCCTGGGTTTGGGGGCCATTGGTCCGCTGGCCGCCAAACCGGTGATGGAAGGAAAAGCCGTACTGTTCAAAAAGTTTGCCGGCATCGACTGTTTTGACATTGAGCTCAATGAGCTGGATGTCGATCGGCTGGTCAATGCCATCGCAGCGCTTGAGCCCACGTTTGGCGGCATCAATCTCGAGGACATCAAGGCCCCAGAATGTTTTGAGGTGGAACGGCGTTTGCGCGAACGGCTCAAGATTCCCGTATTCCACGACGACCAGCATGGTACGGCCATCATCGTGGCTGCCGCCATCCTGAACGGGTTGACCGTGGTGGGCAAACAGCTGGGTGAAGTGCATCTGGTGGCTTCCGGCGCGGGAGCCGCCGCATTGTCCTGCCTGGATATGCTGGTGGCGCTGGGCTTGCCGCGTGAACATATCATGGTAACGGACCTCGCGGGCGTGGTTTACAGCGGGCGCAAGGAGCTGATGGACCCCAACAAGGCCCGCTACTGCCGGGATACCAAGGCACGCACCCTGGGGGAAGTGATGGCCGGTGCAGACATTTTCCTGGGCCTCTCCGCCGGGGGCGTCCTCAAACCGGACATGGTGCGAGCCATGGCGGAGCGCCCCCTGATTCTGGCGCTTGCCAATCCCGAGCCGGAAATCCACCCGGAGCAAGTCCGTGAAGTGCGTTCAGATGCTGTCATTGCCACCGGACGTTCGGACTATCCCAACCAGGTCAACAATGTATTGTGCTTCCCCTTCATTTTCCGCGGCGCTTTGGACGTCGGGGCCACCACCATCAATGAGCCCATGAAGATTGCTGCCGTTCATGCCATTGCGGAACTGGCACGGGCCGAACAGTCCGATATCGTCACGCAGGCTTACGACAGCCAGCCCATGGCATTTGGCGCGGATTATCTGATCCCCAAACCCTTCGATCCACGCCTCATCGTGAAAATCGCCTCGGCGGTGGCCCGTGCCGCGATGGAAAGCGGGGTTGCAAGCCATCCGATTCAGGATATGGATGCCTACCGTGATCGCCTGAGCCAGTTCGTGTACCACTCCGGCCTCGTCATGCGGCCTGTGTTCGCACGCGCAAAATCGTCTCCCCGGCGCATCGTGTTCGCCGAAGGCGAGGACGAGCGAGTGCTCCAGGCAGTACAAACAATCTGCGACGAAAAGCTTGCACGCCCCATCCTGGTGGGGCGCCCGGAGGTCGTGGACATGCGTATTCGCCGCCTGGGACTGCGACTCCAGGCGGGGCTCGACTTTGAAATGGTGAACGTCAATTCCGATCCGCGTTACCGGGAATACTGGCAGCTTTATCACCAGCTCATGGAACGCCACGGCATAACCCCCGAGCTCGCCAAACACGAGGTGTACCGTGAACCCACCCTGACTTCGGCACTGATGGTCAAGCGTGGCGAAGCCGACGGGATGATCTGCGGTTGTATCGGACGCTACACGGCCCATCTGCATTACATCAAAAACCTGCTCGGACTCAAGCCCGGCGCCTCCACACCCGCCGCCATGAACATGCTGCTCAATCCGAAGGGCACCTTCTTTGTCTGCGATACCTACGTCAACCTGGACCCTGCTGCCGAACAGCTGGCCGAAATTGTTTGCATGGCCGCTGAAGAAGTGCAACGCTTTGGGATCGTGCCGCGCGTCGCGTTGTTGTCCTTCTCCTCCTTCGGCAGCTCAAACCTTGCTTCCCCGGTTAAAATGCGGCACGCCCTCGAACTGATCCGGCAACGCCTGCCCAAGCTTGAAATCGACGGTGAAATGCATGCCGACGCTGCCATGTCGGAAGAAATCCGGCAGCGCGTGATGCCTGGCTCCCGCCTCAAAGGGCGTGCCAACCTCCTCGTCATGCCCAATCTGGATGCTGCCAACATCGCCTACAACCTGGTGCGGGTCATCGGTGACAACGTCACCATCGGCCCCATCCTGTTGGGTATCAATGCGCCAGCACATATCCTGACCCCCACCGCTACCGTGCGCCGCATCATCAACATGACCGCGCTTACGGTGGTGGATGCACAGCATCGTTGAAACACCATGACCTACATCCTTCCCCACCGACTCAAACCTGGTGCCACGATCGGCATTTGCGCGCCTGCCGGCTTCATCACCGAACCCGGATCCCTTGAAATCGCATCGCTCTACCTCAGCGAGCGTGGCTATCGCGTCGTGGAAGCCCCCCATGTGCACCGGCGTTGGGAATACTTTGCCGGCACGGACTACGAACGCCTGAACGATTTCAATGCCATGATCCGGGATCCGGATATCGACGTCATCATGGCGGCCAGGGGAGGCTACGGCGTCACACGACTGCTTCCTGGCCTGAATTACGAGGAAATTGCCCATTCCCGAAAAATGATTGTGGGTTTCAGTGACCTGACGGCGCTCCATCTGGCGCTGCTGGCGCAAAGCGGCCTGGTCTCCTTTGCCGGGCCCATGGCGTGTCCCGATTTCGGCCATCACAATCGCAGCCCTCTGCATCACGCCCATTTTGAAGGCATGCTGCAATCCGGGCACCATGTCAGTTCTCCCATTAAAATGCCCTTCACGGCATCGGATGGTGAGGCAGGCCACCTGCTGCGCGCCCAGGTGGGGTCAGGGATCGAAGGGATACTCTGGGGAGGCAACCTGTCCATGGTCGCCCATTTGGTGGGTACGCCTTACTTGCCTGCGATCAAGGATGGCATCCTGTTTCTGGAAGAGGTGGGCGAGGAACCTTACAAGATCGAACGCATGCTGATGCAGTTGGCCCATGCCGGGCTGTTGCAAAAGCAGCGCGCCATATTGTTGGGACAATTCAACCGATGTGAACCGACAGCAGCTTCTGCGGCCCCTTACACCCTCAGAAGCGTGGTGGATTTTCTCAAAGGCTGGGTTCATGTTCCCATTCTGCAAAACCTGCCTTTTGGCCACGTACGGGACAAGCTCACCCTGCCCGTGGGCGGTCACGTCAGGGTTTCTCTGCTGGACGAGCGCTTTTACGAACTGGAAATGAGCGGTTACAACGCAGCAGAATAAAAAAGCCCCTACAGCGGGGAGCTGAGGGGCTTTTGGATGCCTTGGGAGGCGTTGTTGGGGAGTCTGGCGGTGTCCTACTTTCGCATGGGCAATCCACACTATCATCGGCGCTGTCTCGTTTCACGGCCCTGTTCGGGATGGGAAGGGGTGGGTCCAAGACGCTATGGCCGCCAAACAAAGCG
>JAKBAT010000113.1 GCA_021808815.1 Pseudomonadota bacterium | reverse complement strand
CCGCCTCCACCAATTGAGTGTTGTAAGTAGTCCCAAGAAGTACACGAAACCCGCACAGTTAATAGCTTTGCGGGTTTTTTGTTGTCTTTTGGCATTTTTAACGTCTATTGACATCCGGGGGCAACCGGGGGCAACCGGGGGCAACATTGGGGGCAAGTGGTGGCGGCTCAAGTATCGCTATGACGGCAAGGAAAAGCAGCTTTCCCTTGGCGTTTATCCAGACGTAAGCCTGAAAGATGCTCGGCAGCGCCGTGATGAAGCGCGCAAGCTTCTGGCCGAGGGTATAGACCCCGGCGAAAACTGGAAGGCTGCGAAAACTGACCGGGCAGCGAACAGCTTTGAAGTAATCGCCCGCGAGTGGTATGCGAAGAACTCCGCGAATTGGGCAGAAAGCCACGGCAGCCGCATCATACGGCGGCTGGAGCGCGACATTTTCCCGTGGATAGGTGGTGGGGCAACGTGTTCGGTGATGCCAAGATGACGACAGCGCTGTTGGACAGACTGACCCACCACTGTCACATCGTGGAAACCGGCAATGACAGTTACCGCTTCAGAAACAGTTCAACTCAATCGGAAAGAGAGGTGAAAACCAGAAAACTATCCACGGCCTGAAAGGTTCAGAGATAAACTTAGGGTAGGTCAAAATTCAATGCAAATGCCGGGTCAGATTTAAACGCAATTCAACACAATAGCATCCGGTTCCAGATAGGGCGCGACTGAAGTTGGAAATTGAAGTTCGTACGGTTGAATTGGCATAGCAGCTTCTTGGCCTCTTAGCATGGCATGAACAATGCCAACCTCACCCCGAACAGTAGGTAGCCATGGAAACCCAACTGCCCATGCTCATTACAAGAAGTTCACTGTTCACAAAATTCACCAACTGGAAGCCTGTAGGAGCGCTCATTATGATGACCTTGCTCATTTGCGGCTGTGCCACAAACTTTGCTGCGCCGAAATTCGTCGATCCCGACAATTCCTACTTTGAATCCGGAAACCCGGGTAACCGAGGCTACAAACAAGATGAAGCCCAGCAGTTCATAGAATTCTGCGTGGATCTCGACAATCAGGACGATCGCCTTAAATTAGAACAGAATCATCAGCCACCAGACCACAATCTTAGTGCACATGTTCGTGAGGAATGGTGGGATCCCGTCCCTATTTATGACAGCCGACTCAGTGTCGCCCAGGACGTGAATCGCTACATCCACGCTCCGGACAAGCGCAATGCAAACGACGAGCATTGGGCTAAGGTCTACAACAATATAGGCGAGAAGGCTGACCATGTTTATTCTGGAAAATGGGACGCACAAACGCTTGCCAAAGATCCCAAATTAAACGGTTTTGGACCTTGGCAAAACGCATGGACCCTATATAAGGGACGCGGCCCATATACGGGCGCGTATGCAGTCGTTATACGGGGTACTGTGTTCAGCAATATTCCGAACGTGGGTGAGGACTTAATTCTCAATCCGGTGGATGCCCAGAATTTCCTCAGCGCGGAAGTGAACCTCGCGGGAGTCACTGGCACTTCATTGCATGGTGGTTTTGCTCATGCAACATTTACACTTATGCTGGACGACCGCTACGGCGTTTTGCACATACTGAAGGAGAAGAAGGTTCTCGAAGCGGCAATGACTCAGGATACTCCGCTCTACATCATCGGCCACAGCCAGGGCGCGGCAATGGCAACGATGGCGCATGCATTCATGCATTACGCACTGCGTCGCGATAACAGTCACAATCCGGAAGTATTTTCCATGAAAGACGCAAAGTATCGCCTGAAGTCCTATGGCTTTGCACAGCCCAAGCCTGGCAATTACACGTTCGCTGCTGATTTTGCGCGGATCACGCAGAAAAGTGACAACGCAATTGTCATCAACAACGCAATTGATCCAGTACCGAAGCTACCATTAACTCTGCAAAGCATGGCAGACCTCGACAACGATGTGCCGAGCGATATATGGTGGGAAAAGCTGTATCGTGGCGTAGCGTCTGTTGGCGCTCGGCTACGACACATCGCAGCCAAGGATGGGGAAAAGTTCGTACGGGATCATGCTAAGGGGTACGGTTACTTTTACAATCGCGACAACCTTATGCCGATTGGCGGCGAAAAGGTAGGCGATTCGTGGGATTTTGTACCGGCAGGTAGAGTGATCATGGTTTACGGAAGTGCACAGCATCCTGAAGACCCGTTTTTTCAGCATCACGCGACGACTTACCGAGATCTGATCAGCACACAACTGCCGCCAGATAAAATACCCTAGGCAAAATGTTTTTCGGCTTCAGCAGGGGCTACTGATCTGCTTGCCTATGATCCCGGGTTCATGATGCTGTGCGGAGAATCGATTAGACCAATAAGTATGGTCTTACACTCGACTTTTCTCGTCTAGCAATCACTGTGAAGGGGTAACTTTTGGGGGGTATTACCAGAGGGTATTCTTGAAAATCGAACCGGGGGAAATCATGGATGAAAGCGAATCCCCCTCCCCTGCAGACACCCAGGAAGCTACCCCCAGTAAGACAGCACCACGTGATCCTGGCCATTAAACTCAAAGGTGGCCACCTCGGTCATGCCCATTTTTTTATGTGCCTGCAGCGAGGCCGGATTATCTCGGCGGATGAACAAAATCCCCTCCCTGTCCGGCAACAAGCGCTTCACTTCACCAAACAGGGCTTGGGCCACCCCTTTCCCGCGACCGTCCTCTGCCACGCATATGGGACCGTATACGTAAGCCTGGCCTGATCCAGGGTACGCCGACAACATGGCTTGGATTATGGGAACATCGGCATGCATCCTCTTCGAGCTGGTCATGAGAAAAGCCACCACGCGTCCCTGGTCACGTGCCACGAGCAAGGGCATGTCCTGCATCATGGAGAGAACCTTGGCGGGTGAAAATCTGGCGGAAAGCGTGCCTCCCTGTTCCGGCTGGTTTGCCTCCTGCAGCGTGAGAATCCCTTCCACATCCAATTCGTGGGCTACCCCGATTTCCATTCCGTTTTCCCCGGCAGCTGTTTTCATGGAAAGCAGCCATATTGAAATACAGCTGAGACCCGGGAATACTTCAAACAGAAAAGCCCTCCGGTCCGCTGACAGGCCATTGCGCAATGGACGTAAGACGCGCGGGCATCACGGCTGATTTGCCCACCGGGCTTTCCACGCTTCGCGGGGAATTTCCTTTCCGCGCAGGTACACCCGGTCGATACGGCGTGTGTTGGCAATGTCCTCCAGCGGATTGGCATCGAGCACAATGAAATCCGCGCTCTTGCCCGGCGCCACGGTCCCGAGCGCACGGGCCCCCAGGATTTCGGCCGAGTTGCGGGTACCGATCACGATGGCCTGCATGGGTGTGAGCCCGGCCTCCCTGACCAGGAGTTCCAGTTCCATGTGGGTGGCAAGCCCGAAGAACTGGCCGCCGTTCATGCCTCCCGTATCCGTCCCCAACCCCAGCCGCACGCCCGCCTTTTGTAGCGTTGCCGTATTCTGCAAGCTCATTTTCGCCATGGCCCGTGCACGGGCTCGTGTTTGCGGGTTGACAGCAGGATCGGGCTCGAATTGCCGGGCCAATGCGATCCGGTCCCCTGCCGTATAGATATCGCGCCATGCCGGATCATTGAGCCAAGCCGGGGGCGCGGTGTAAATATCCCGCCGCTCTCCCCACAGGGTTTCCAGGAAGAACACCTGCGGGCGTTCCCGCAACAGCGCAAGCAATTCCGCATCCACCGCCTGGTCCCGGACCATGTGGGCAAATCCGTCCACCCCGGCCCGCAGGAGATCCTTCACATCGTCCAGATTGACGATATGGGCCATCACTTTCAGATGGTACCGGTGGGCCTCATCGATGATGGCCCGATAGAGATCGGGACGAAGTTTTTCCACCCTGCCCTCGCGATCGTCCACCCAGATTTTCACCATGTCGGGGTGGTGGCGGGCCAACTCGCGCACGTACCGGCGCGCTTCGGCGTCGGTGGTGACCCCGTAGATCGAATCCTGCATGGGTCCGCCAGGCCCCGCCGCCGGCATGGCAAAGCCACTGCCCGTGGTGTAGTAGCGCGTCCCGGATTGCGCCTGGGCCCGCACGGCATAGGGCAGGTCGCCGCGTCCCGTGCCGGTTTCCAGAATGGCAGCCACCCCGAAATAGGCGAAACGATCCAGAGTGTCGAGAAGGTTTTGCGCCGTGTAATGATCGGCCGAGAAACTTTCCCCACTGCGATATCCCATGTGCACATGATCATCCATGAGCGCGGGCATCACGGTCTTGCCGGAAAGGTCCACATGGACGGCGCCGGAGGGAACAGCCAGGGCGCCCTGCCGGCCCACCGCTGCAATCCTGCCCCTGGCCACGAGAAAAGCCGCGTTTTCGATCGGGGCACTCCCCTCCCCGGTAATGAGCCGGGCCCCCTCGAACACGACGACCGGGTCCGGCGCCGACCCGGAAGCAGGCATCAGGACCGTCATCAGCACCATCAACCCTGCACACCAGGGGGAACGGAAAACCCGGATCATGACTGCAGCTCCATGGCTCGCCGCGCCTGGCGAAAAGTCAGATTGATGCGACAGGGCCCTGTCAGGGGGTGGGTGCCCGACAACACCGGCAGCACGCCATGAAAGCGCAGGCGCGAGGGGCCTCCCCACACCAGCACATCGCCATGGTTCAGCTCGAGCCGCCGCACCGGCGACTGGCGCGTCACGCCACCCCACAAAAAGCGGGCGGGCAACCCCAGGGACACGGATACGATAGGGGCCGACAAATCAGCCTCATCCAGGTCCTGGTGCAGGGACATCTTCGCACCCGGCACATAACGGTTGATGAGACAGCTGTCGGGCATGAAACCCGGAAAACCGCCTGCGGCTGCAGCCTCCCGGGCAAGCCTCAGGAAAACCCCGGGCAACGCAGGCCAAGGACGTTGGGTGAGCGGGTCCGCAGACACATAGCGGTACCCCTTCCCATCCGTGATCCAGCCCCACTCCCCACAATTGGTCATGGCCACCGACATGCGATGCCCTCCCGGGGTTTTCATGGTGCGAAAGGGAGCGCAGTCCGTCATCGCCGGCAGCCGGGCCAGAAGGTCTTTTGCCTCTGCGCAGGCAAACCCGGGAAGCCGCACGGCCCCCGGGTCCAGGCCCGTTAAGCCTTTGTTAA